>JBEVMI010000432.1:0-8755 GCA_040508685.1 Spongiibacteraceae bacterium | reverse complement strand
TTTCAGCAAGGTTAACAAGCCCGGCGCGTGTTATTGAAGACGCGTTCTGTTGAGCGGGCCTGCGTGGTGGCGCCTGCTGAGCGGTGGTAGCATGCGCGCCCCATGCGTATCTCTGACCTCGATCAACGCCTCGCCGATCTCGGCGCCCTGCGCCTGCACCGCGACCAAGTGGTGCGCTCCTGGTTGCAAGGCAAACCGCTCAATGCGGGCACCCGTCGCCACCCGGTCGAAGATTTCCTGCCGTTGTCGGTGCGCAACGGCTTGCCGCAGTTGGCTGACGAGCTGGACCAGTTGGCCCGTATCCGTTCGGAGCACCCGGCCGCCGACACTTCGGCACGCCTGCTGGTGGAGTTGCGCGACGGACAGATGGTGGAAAGTGTTTTATTGCCGCGCGATGGTGTGTGCGTCTCCTCTCAGGTCGGTTGCGCGGTGGCCTGCCGTTTCTGCATGACTGGCAAGAGTGGCTTGCTGCGCCAGGTCAGCAGCATCGAGATCATCGCCCAGGTGGTGCTGGCGCGTCGGCGGCGACCGGTGAAAAAGGTGGTGTTCATGGGCATGGGCGAGCCAGCGCACAATCTCGATAACGTGCTGGAGGCCATCGACCTGCTCGGCACCTATGGCGGTATCGGCCACAAGAACCTGGTGTTTTCCACGGTCGGCGATATGCGCGTGTTCGAGCGTCTGCCGCGGCAACAGGTCAAACCCGCCCTGGCGTTGTCCCTGCACACCACCAAACCGGAACTGCGTGAACATCTGCTGCCGAAGGCGCCGAAAATTTCACCGGCCGAGTTGATTGAGCTGGGCGAGAGTTATGCCCGCCAAGTCGGCTATCCGATCCAGTACCAGTGGACGCTGCTCAAGGGCATCAATGATGGGCAGGATGAGCTGGACGAAATCCTGCGCCTGTTCAGGGGCAAGTTCGCCGTGTTGAACCTGATTCCCTTCAACAGTCTCGAAGGCGACGACTACCAGCGTCCCGACGACGCGCGCACTACCGAGATCGTCCACTACTTGCACAGCCGCGGCGTGTTGACCAAGGTGCGCAACAGTGCAGGCCAGGATGTGAATGGTGGCTGTGGTCAGCTGCGCGCTCGGGCCGTCGATATCGTCAACACCAGTCGCCTGCATGCAGCCCCAGCGGCACGTTAGCCGGTAGATGATGTGGTACCCGCTATAGCCTATTTCTCATAAGCGCTTTAAAAAAGTTCTGTATCGAATAACGCAACACCTGCCATTCATTCCCTCAACCCGTTGCCCCGAGCCTGGTGTGCAGAGGCAGAGTCGTCAGTGACGAGGCGGAGAAATGAGTGCGATAAAACGTGCGAAAAAATTTGCGGGAGATGTTGCGAACAGACGTGCAATCAGTGCGAGAGATATTTTAGGGCGAGAGGCCTTGCTGACGGTTTTGCAGCATACGCACGCTTGAAAATAAAAACGGCGTATGAGTTGAAGCAGGAACAAACCAAACCAAACCAAACCAAACCGTGATTGTGAGCGCGGCCGACTTGTAGAGAGAAGTGGTAGCGGGGGCCAGGTTTTCGATAATAAACGGCTCATATGGCTGCGTAGGCCGATCAAAAAATGAGGTGTGGGTTAGCAAGATCATGGCCGGGAGTTACATGGTTAAGTTCGCAAAGCGCTACCGCGAGTGTGGAGACATTGCCCCAAGCTGAAGGAAGATTGATGTAAATCATGTGGTGTGATGGGATCTGACGATAAATTAGGACGAACGTTCTGTATAACAACAGTGTCTGCTATCGACGAGGAGCCATCATGACCGCCCTACAATCCGTTGCGCCGACCGCGCTCCCAGACCATGTACCCGTGGAGCTGGTTAAATCATTTAGTTTTGTCCACTCGCCGGGTATGGATCGTTGCCCGCACGCGACGGTCGCAAAGCTGGCGACCGAAGAGCCCCGTATTTTTTTTGATCCGAATGCGTATGGAGGTCCCTCTTGGGTTTTAACCCGCGCGGACGATCTGCGCACCGTTTTATGGGACCAGCGTACTTTTTCCAGCAAAGGTGCTGCGGGATTTTCAGCGTTGATTGGCGATACCTGGGACATGATTCCGCTTGAGCTTGACCCTCCCAGGCATACCAGCTTTCGTGCATTGCTTAATCCGTTATTCACGCCGGCCAAGGTCAACGAACTAGCGAAAGGCGTACGTGAAACCGCGACCGATTTGATCGATAGAATCGCTGGTAACAAGCAGTGCGAGTTTATGGAGGCATTCGGTCGGCCATTTCCGATTACTGTTTTTATGCGTCTCCTAGGTTTGCCACTGGAGCAGACTCCACAATTTCTTAAATGGGAAGAAGATCTGCTTCACAGTGATCCGACCGATATCCAGACGAAAGCCAATGCAGCACGGGAAATTCGTGATTACTTGCGCACATTAGCCGCAAGTCGCCGGGCGGAGCCACGCGAGGATCTTGCAAGTTTTGTCGTGCAGGCGTCGATCGACAACAAGCCCCTCGGCGATGACGAAATTCTCGGCATTTACTACCTCTTCTTTGTGGGCGGGTTGGACACCGTTGCGGCGACGTTGGGTTTTATTTTCCATTGGCTTGCAACGCATCCTGAGGAGCAGGCTTTGCTGCGAGCGGACCCCAGCAAACACACCGATGCCATCGAGGAGTTTCTGCGAGCCTTTTCCGTGGTTGTTACTCGGCGACGAGTGACCACGGACACTGAGGTTGCCGGTGTGGAAATGAAGGCGGGAGATTGGATCACCGTGCCATTGATGATGGCGGGGCTCGACGCTACCGATTACCCTAATCCGTTAGAACTCAAGCTGGATCGCTCCCCCAATCGCCATATGGCGTTTGCATTTGGTCCTCACCGTTGTATCGGTTCCAATTTGGCTCGGCGGGAATTTTCCGTGGCGTTAGTCGAGTGGTTCGCGCGGATTCCGCCATTTCGGCTAAAGGCAGGCACGCAGCCGACGGTCCATGGCGGCGGTGTCTTCGGCGTGGAGAAATTGGAGTTGGAATGGGATTGATCGGTTGTGCCGGAGTGGCGCGTTGCGGCGAGCCTTCGCTCACCATGGTTCCAGGAGAACGAAAAAATGAAGTGCGTAGTTGATCACGATAAATGTCAGGGACACGCCATGTGTTGTTCCAAAGCGCCGGAGGTGTTTCAGCTAGATGAACAGGGATACAACACCATGGGCGAGTTTACAGTCAGCCCGGAAAAAGAAATGCTGGCGCGGCTTGGTGCTGACGCCTGTCCTGAAAATGCAATCAGAATCATCGAGGACTGATTGTGTCGCATTCCGGGCAGATCGAAAGTGCAAGCTCCTGCATCAGTGAATCGTTGATCCTCCTCAGCGAGGTTGGGGATATTACTCCGGCGGTATATCGCGAGTTTCTTCGTAATTGTCCCGACGCACTGCCCGTTACGCGCGAACTGTCGCAGATTGTTTTAGGACGAATGCTCGGCGAAATTCTTTATGCGTTCGAACAGCGGCCGTTAAATCCCGGGATTGTCGATTCGTATCTTTACGAAGAAGCGATTACCCATGCGCCATTTGGTGTCACGTTAACGATGTACCGCTGTCTCATCGCAGCGCTGCTGACGGTTATCGCCCATGAGTTAGGTACACGATGGCCTGATTACGAGGTTGAATGGCACTGTCATGCGGAGGCCATGCTGCGGGTTATCAAGGACGCGATCGCCCCGATATAGCCATCGTGATTGGGATGCTTCCAGGGATTGCGGGTCCATGATGCCTCCGCATAGTGATCCGAATTCGGGTGGCATCAACAACGTTCAAACATGTCGCTAAAAGTGGAAGAAATTATTTTCTTCGAGCGATATGTATATCGGAATCTGTTCTGAAATTAGACTAGGCGTACTGCAAATAATCTTGCCTAGGAATGGGGCGTGCAAACCAGTAGCCTTGAGCACTGTATTTAGAAGACGTTTGGTATGTCCCGAGGTTAACGGCAAAGATAGTTGAATTTGCAGTCATTGCCATAGGTACAACCCGTATACGCGGTCAATGTTCCGCTGCATCGACGTTCCCGGCCTATTAACTGCAGCGAAGCAGATCGGATTCGTTTGAAAATGCACGCAACAACGCCGTATCGAAGTCTCTCATTGCTCGCTTCGAAAGAACTGAATTCGGTGCCATTGCGTCGAATCCATGGAAAGCACCGGGATAAACATGAAGCTCTGTCAACACACCGAACTGTGATAAACGTCGTGCGTATTCGATGTCCTCATCGAGAAAAGGATCGAGAGTGCCGACGGCGATAAATGCAGGAGGTAGGCCCTGTAAATTATCGGCACGCGCGGGAGCTGCGTACGCAGAAACATCTTCCTTGCCGATCTTTTCTCCCAAGTATGCCCGCCAGCCAATCAGGTTGGTTTCGCGGTTCCATACCCTCCGGTCAGTGATGTCATGACTTGAGCGGGTAGTGTTACGATCGTCCAGCATCGGATAAATCAACAACTGGAATGTGGGGTTCACTTCATTACGGTCACGCGCCAACAGCGCCACAGCGGCAGCTAAGCCACCGCCTGCACTGGCTCCGCCCACGGCGATTCGCGACGCGTCGATACTTAATTTCGTTGCCGATGCAAAAAGCCACTCCAATGCGGCATAACAATTGTTTAGTGCCGCTGGATAGGGATGTTCTGGAGCCAATCGATAATCGACGGACACAATGACGCAGTGACAGCGCAACGCCATCTCGCTTTGGCGCTCGTCGGACATGTCTGCAGTACCGAGGATATAGCCGCCGCCGTGAATCCATAGCAAAGCTGGTAGCAGATTTTCGACAGAACGTGGCCGGTACAACCGAATACGCAAAGAGTTGTTGTCTGACGATATGTATACATCTTCAATCGAAATATTGTCGGAGTACTTATTTTGCATGCCCGCGATAACATGTTTGAAACCCTCCCTAACTGCGGAAATATCGTCCAAATTGAATGCGGGAAAACGGTCTATCATCAAACGTAATTCCGGGTCCAGTCGCTCGTCGAAATTCATAATTGACCTCATGTAAATTTAAAAATCGCTGCTGTAGTTGCCGCAAACATTTGAAGCTATTGGACTTTTATCAACAGTAATACGACTTTGCAAAACATAACTTTTTCGCTGAAATACCTTACGGTCACTGCTGTGGGCGCGGTGGAATGCTGGCTAAGACCGTGCCCGGCCCCACCGAAATGCCCTTCGAATTTTCCGACCACATTTTAATTTCGACGTAACAGCGATCGCCATCCCGCCATTTGCGCGTCACTTCGCCTTTCACCGTGACGGTATCGCCGGCGGTATTAAAAATTCCCATCCGAAAACCTTTGAGTTGATGTAACTGCCCGGCGAGACCGATGTAATTGCGCACGGTTTTTTCCCACATGCCTTGCAGGAACAGCGTGTTCGCATACATGTCCGGGGCGCCGGTCGATTGCGCGTATTCGGTGTTGTGGTGAATGGCGTTGAAATCGCGATTGGCACCCGCCGCAACGACTAGGCGATACACCGACAGCGGAAATTCCTGGGCAGTTAGCGCTTCACCTTCCTCCACGTCGTCCCAATAACGTTGCGGCGCAGTCGATAACGTCATGCCGATGCCTCCGTTTGCGGATGATTGTTGTAGCAATACAAACTGAAACGCATGCGCGCGACGACTTCGCCCTGGTCGGTAATGGTTTCAGTTTCAAACGTGCAGAATGCACCGCGACCGACCTTGGTTTCTTTCACGACGCAATCGACGAGTTTGCGGCCGCGGCGACCGAGGCGCTCGCCGACGACGACCGGGCGCAAAAAATCCATTTCCATATCGGTGGCGAAATAGCCGGTGAAGGGCGGGGCTTCTGGCGGCAGCGGCGGACGCAGCCCTTTAATCAGGGGCTGCGCATTGCGTTCGGCGCTGTCGAATACCGTCGTGCCCGGCGCCCACAGCGGCGCGGCCGTGAACGACGAGGTGCCCGTGTACGGCGCAATGATGTCGGCATAGCCGTGGGCACGCGCGACATCGCGGTCGTAATGCAGCGCGCAATCGAATTCCAGGGGTTCGAGGTAGCGGCGAATCGCACCGGCTTCGGCGGCATCCGCCCCCCAGATTACTTCGCCGTTCGCTAAATCTTCGCCGATTTTATTGACCAGCGGTTGCCACGCGGTTTTCCAATCATCACTCACATTATTTCCTCGCTAATAATTTTAAATTGCACGGTAGCGATCAATTTAAAATTCCTGCGGCGGTCAGCTCGGCAATTTTCGCCGCGTCATAACCGGCAAAATGTTTCAGCACGAACTCGTCGTCGCGATGGAAATGGGGCGCCGGTCGCGGCGGTGCGGCGGGCGTTTTCGACAACTGATACCGCGCATTTTCGATGTGGGTTTTACCCATCAATACATGCGGCAGCGCAATGAAATGCTGGCGTGCCTGCAATTGAGGGTCCGCCACCATATCGGCCGAGGAGGCGACGTTATGGGCCGGCACGCCGATCGCCTGCAATGCCTTTTCGACAGCCAGCGGGGTTTGATTTTCGGTCCACGCCTGTACCAGGGCGTCGAGTGCGTCTTCATTGTTTTTGCGATTGTCGAGCGTCGCAAACCGCGTGTCATTGGCGAGCGCCGCGCCGCCGATCAGGTGTGCAAAGCGTTGCCATTCGCGATCGCTGCGCACCGCGATGGCCACCCACCCTTCGTCATTCGGTGCAACGGCTTCACACGCAAACACACCATGCGGAGCCATTTGCGCATCGCGATTGCCGTTCGGTGCGACGATTTCGCCGGTCACGGCGCAGCGCGCAACATAAGGTGCCTGGAATTGAATACCCGCTTCCGCCTGCGCGACATCGAGCCAACACCCTTCGCCAGTGCGACGGCGGTGATCGACTGCGGCAAGCAGACTGACCAGGCCAAAACGCGGGCCGACGAAATCGGTGTAGGGACCATACGGTCCGGTCGGCGGTAAATCCGGCCAACCGACAATCGCCTGAAAACCCGAAATCGCGGCGCCGACATTGCCGAAACCAGCGAAGCTCGACCACGGCCCGCTCTGTCCCATCAACGAGGTGCTGAGCATGATCAGATCGGGTTTGAGTTCGCGCAGATGGTCGTAGCCGAGATTCCAGTCGCGCATCTGTCCCGGCGAAAACGATTCGATCACGACGTCGGCCCAATCGCGCACCAGATCGCGAATGACGGCACGGCCTTCCTCGCGCGACAAGTCGAGCGTCAAACCCCACTTGCCGGCGTTGCAATTTTCGAACAGCGCCGATTTTTGCGGATCGAGTTTTCCTTCCGGAAAGGGGCCCATCATGCGTGCGGTTTCGATGCGTTTGCTCGATTCGACACGCAGTACCGTGGCGCCGAAGTCGGCGAGTGCGCGACCGATGACCGGACCGGCGACCACCCACGCTAGATCGAGGACACGCAGATTCTGTAACGGCGATACCTTTTCCGGCGTATCTTTCGGAGCATCGTTGTTGGTCATGCAATCGCTCCCTGCGTGCGCAATTGATCGATATCGGAATCGTTGAGTGCGAGCCAGTCGCGCAGTATTCCATCCGTGTGCTGACCCAACGTCGGTGCGGGGGTCAAGGCGACAAAGCCACGCGATGCGCCATTAGTCGCACCATCCTTGATGACCACCGCCGCAAAATTGCCGGGCAGCGTGCGTGTGGCGCCGGACGCTTCAGTGACTGTGGTAAAAAATTCGCGCGCGTTGAGCTGCTTGCTGTCGAGCAGATCCTGCGTCGTCGCAATCGGTGCGCACAAAAAACGCCGCGTCATCGCCTGTTCGAGCAATTCGTTTTTGGTGAAGCGCGCAAAAAAGCTGGCGACATTGTTGCGCGCGCGCTCCATGTCGGCCTCGGTAATTTCATTGGCGAGAATGCGTTGTGGCACGGTGATGAAATCCCAATTTGCAATATCTGCATCGCAGGCATTTTCGCTGGCGAGCCATTGGAATAAATTATTGGTGAAGCGGCCACCGGCCGGGCCGATGCCGATATGCATTTCGACCATGCCATCCTTGACCTGCCATTTCGAACGCCGCGTGCGCGAACCGCTGCCACTGAGATCCAGATCTTTTTTGCCGTCTTTGCTTTTTTTCTTTTCGGCGGCGAGGCCCGGAATCGAATAATCGGGGTGGCCGACCGGCACCGCGAGCGAGGCCGACATCGTACACAACGCCGCGGCCTGTTGCGCCGATACGTCGACGTGCTGACCGCGACCGTTTTGCACACGCGCGAAATGTGCAATCAACGCACCGCCGGCGGCATCGGCGGCGGCATTCAGCCAGCTTTGCGGCGCGCTGATACGCAGCGGCGAACGCGTGCTGTCGCGACTCGGCAACAGTGGTCCGCCGGCCGCCCAGATCGTGAGATCGCTCGCAGCGTAGTCCGCTTTCGGGCCGGCGCTGCCGAAGGCGGTGATCGATACATGAATTAACGCCGGATTCAGCGCCGCAGTGGCGGCGGGCGTGATATCCCAATCGATGCGCTGCTGCGCATCGGCCGATTCAATTAAAAAGTCGGCGGACTGGATCAAGCGCTTCAACAATTGGCGCCCTGCCTCGCTCGTCAGATCGCAGGCGAGGTCGCGTTTGCCGGCAGCATAGGTGGACCAGAAAAACGAATTATCGCCAGCGGGTGCATCGTCAGCGAAGGGACCGACCGCACGCGCGGAAGAACCTGCAAGCGGTTCGATCTGAATTACGTCGGCGCCGAGCTGCGCAAACATGTGGCCCGCGAGCAGGCCGCGCTCGTCGCTGAGATCGAGTACGCGATAG
>JBEVMI010000383.1:0-9918 GCA_040508685.1 Spongiibacteraceae bacterium | reverse complement strand
GGCTATATCCGCTGCGGCGAAAAACAGGGCGAAAACGCCTATGCGCTGCGGGAATTCGTCGAAAAGCCGGATCTCGCCACGGCGCAGGGTTATCTGGCGAGCGGCGACTATTACTGGAACAGTGGCATGTTCCTGCTGCGCGCCGATATCTATCTTGCCGAGCTTGAGACCTTTGCACCGGCGATGCTGGCTGCCGTGCGCGACTCTCTCGCCAAGGCGCGCAAGGATCTCGACTTCACCCGGCTCGACGCCGAGGCGTTCAAAACATGTCCGAGCGATTCAATCGATTACGCGGTGATGGAGCACACGACGCGCGGCGCAGTAGTGCCGCTTGATTGCGGCTGGAGCGACGTCGGTTCGTGGTCGTCGCTGTGGGATGTCGAGGCCAAGGACGAGCAGGGCAATGCCACCAGTGGCGACGTTATGCTGCACGACTCCGGCAATACCTACGTGCGCGCAGAATCGCGCCTGGTTACCGCGGTGGGCGTCTCCGATTTGATCGTGGTCGAAACGTCGGATGCGGTACTGGTCGCCGATAAATCACGCGTCCAGGACGTGAAACACATCGTCACGGCGCTGAAAAAACAGGCGCGCGCAGAAGCCATTCTGCACAAGCGGGTATATCGGCCGTGGGGTTCGTATGAGTCGCTGGTGGCGGCGGGGCGGTTTCAGGTCAAACGTATCGTCGTCAATCCCGGGCAGCAATTGTCATTGCAGATGCATCACCACCGCGCCGAACACTGGATTGTGGTCAGCGGTACCGCCAAGGTTACCTGCGGCGAAAAGGAATTCATGTTGTCCGAAGATCAGTCCACCTATATCCCGCTGGGCAACCGCCACCGCCTGAGCAATCCGGGGGTGATTCCGCTTGAGATCATCGAGGTGCAGACCGGCAGTTATCTCGGCGAAGACGATATCGTGCGTTTCCAGGATGTTTATGGCCGCAGTGAGTCATGAGTGATGTTCAGCGGATGGTCATCGGCGCGTTCGCACAATCGCCGCGCAATTTGGCCGCGTCGTGAATTGAGTCCGCGTCGTCATCGGTCTGTACTTGCTACGCTTAACCGCAGAAATTTTTGTGACAGAAATGTTCTCCGCCAAATGTATTCAGCGGTGGCATTTATAAACCTGTCAATTCCGAACCCGTTGGATTTTCGCCAAGGACAAAATCAATGATCAGAAAATGCATGTTCCCTGTCGCCGGTTACGGCACCCGCTTTCTGCCGGCCACCAAGTCCATGCCCAAGGAGATGTTGCCGATCGTCAACAAGCCGCTCGTGCAGTATGGCGTCGAAGAGGCTATCGATGCGGGCCTGTCGCAGATCGCGCTGGTCACCGGCCGCGGCAAACGCGCCATTGCCGACCATTTCGATATTTCCTACGAACTCGAACATCAGATCGCCGGCACCAGCAAGGAAAAATATCTCGCCAGTATTCGCGATGTACTCGGCAGCGGCGTGTTCACGATGACGCGCCAGCGCGAAATGAAAGGACTCGGTCACGCCATTCTCACCGGCGAAGTACTGGTCGGTAACGAACCCTTCGGCGTGATCCTGTCGGATGACTTGTGCATCAACGAAGGCGGCGAGGGGGTCATGGCGCAGATGGTGCGTCTGTTCAAACAATTCCGTTGCAGCATTGTCGCGGTGCAGGAAGTGCCGATGGATCAGGTGGAAAAATACGGCGTCGTGGCGGGCCAGTCGTTGAAGGATGGGCTTTACCGCGTCGACAACATGGTCGAAAAACCGAAGCCGGAAGAGGCACCGTCGAACCTGGCCATCATCGGTCGCTACATTCTGACGCCGGATATTTTCGACATCCTGCGCGATACGCCGCCCGGCAAAAATGGCGAAGTACAAATTACCGACGCATTGATGACACAGGCCCGCAACGGCTGTGTGATGGCCTACAAATTCCAGGGCCGTCGTTTCGACTGCGGTGCTGTCGACGGGTTTGTTGAAGCCACCAATTACGTCTACGAAAACATTTACAAGCCGCTGTAAGGATTGATCCGGGATGAGTGACAAGCTGACCTGTTTTAAGGCCTACGATGTGCGCGGGCGCATTCCCGATCAACTCAACGAGGAAATTGCCTATCGCATCGGTCGTGCTTACGCGCAGGTGGTCAAGCCGGGAAAGGTGGTGGTCGGCAGCGATATCCGCCTGACCAGCGAGTCGCTCAAGCAGGCGTTGTCGGACGGGCTGCGCGACAGCGGCGTCGATGTATTCGATATCGGCCTGTGTGGCACCGAAGAAATTTATTTCGCGACCTTTGCCGCTTCTGTCGATGGGGAAAAAATGGATGGTGGCATCGCAGTGACGGCGAGCCACAACCCAAAAGACTCCAACGGCATGAAATTCGTGCGCGAAGATTCCAAGCCGATCAGTGGCGATACCGGGCTGTTCGATATTCAGAGAATCGCCGAGCAGAATCTATTTGTGCCTGCCACCCGTCGCGGTGATTACGCCGCCCTCGACACCGCCACAGCATACGTCGAGCATTTGCTGACCTACGTCGATGTCAGCAAATTGAAGCCGTTGAAAATTGTCGTCAATGCCGGCAATGGCGGCGCCGGTCTGGTGGTCGACCGGCTGGAAAAATTGCTGCCGTTCGAATTCATCAAGGTCCATCACGAGCCCGACGGCGAATTTCCGAATGGTGTGCCCAATCCGCTGCTGGAAGAAAATCGCGCGGCGACAATCGATGCCGTGAAAGCCCATGACGCCGATCTCGGTATTGCCTGGGACGGCGACTTCGATCGCTGTTTCTTCTTCGATGAAAGCGGCGAATTTATCGAAGGTTATTATCTGGTGGGTCTGCTTGCCGAAGCTTTTTTGCGCAAGGAGCCGGGCTCCAAAATCGTGCATGACCCGCGCCTGACCTGGAACACGGTGGCCGTTGCCGAGCAGTTCGGTGGCGAGGCGGTGCAGAGTAAAACCGGTCACGCCTTTATCAAAGAACGCATGCGCAAAGAAAATGCGATTTATGGTGGCGAGATGAGCGCCCACCATTACTTCCGCAATTTCGCGTATTGCGACAGCGGCATGATTCCGTGGCTGCTGGTGACGCAATTGATTTCCGACAGCGGCAAACCCCTGTCGCAATTGGTTTACGAACGGCAGCAGGCTTTCCCTTGCAGCGGTGAAATCAATCGCACGGTAAAGGACGTGAAAGCGGTGCTGGCTGCGATCGAACAGCAGTATGCCGGCAAGGCCGAGGATATCGATCGCACCGACGGTCTCAGCATGGTGATGGGTGCGTGGCGTTTTAACGTGCGCGGCTCGAATACCGAGCCGGTGCTGCGATTGAATGTCGAAAGCCGAGGCGATATGGCTTTAATGCAGGAAAAAACCAAAGAGTTGTTGCTGGCTATCGATGCGGTCGCGTAAGCGCCGCAGCGTTTTTATTGCCGCCTGATACGCGCGGCGATTTTAATTCTTGTTCCTTCAGTTTTTATAGTAGCCCCGATACCACTCCACAAAACGCTGCACGCCGACTTCGATCGGTGTGTCCGGTTTGTAGCCCACATCATTAATCAGCGCGCTTACATCCGAATAGGTATCCGGTACGTCGCCCGGCTGCATCGGCAACAAATTCTTTTTGGCTTCGATGCCAAGATTTTTTTCGATCAGGCCGATGAAATACAAAAGCTCGACCGGTTGCTGATTGCCGATGTTGTAAATACGGTAAGGTTTGTTCGAGGTCGCCGGATCCGGCGTAGCGCTGTGCCAGTCAGGTGCGGGCGTGGCGATATGGTCGCTGGTCTTGATCACACCGGCGACGATGTCGTCGATATAAGTAAAGTCGCGGCGATGGTTGCCGAAGTTGTAAATATCGATCGGCTCGCCGGCCAGAATTTTCTGCACGAATTTAAAATACGCCATATCCGGTCGACCCCAGGGGCCATACACGGTAAAAAAGCGCAGGCCGGTAGTCGGCAATCCGAATAAATGGCTGTAAGTGTGTGCCATCAGTTCATTGGATTTTTTCGTCGCCGCATACAGGCTGACCGGATGATTGACGTTGTCGTGTTCGGAGAACGGCTGGTTGGGATTGGCGCCGTAGACCTAGCTGCTCGATGCGTAGGTGAGATGTTCGATGTTGAAATGCCGGCAGGCCTCGAGAACGGCGACGAAGCCGGCGAGGTTGGACGTTACATACGCGCCGGGATTTTCCAACGAATAACGCACGCCGGCCTGCGCCGCGAGGTGAATCACACGCTGTGGTTGGTGACGCGCGAACAATGCGTTCAGCGCTGCGGCATCGGACACGCAGAATTCGTGGTGGTGATACTGCTTGTGCGGCAGCAGTCGTTGCAGACGCGCACGTTTGAGGGCGACGTTGTAGTAATTGTTGACGTTGTCGATGCCGATGACGGTGTCGCCGCGTTGCAGCAGTTGCAGCGCGACTTCGCAGCCGATAAAGCCGGCGGTGCCGGTAACGAGAATGGTCTGGCTCATGTTTCACTCAAAACTGATTGGCTCACAACGGATGGGCTCAAAACTGATTGACTCTCAGCTGATGGACCCACAACTGATGCGCTCACAACCGCGCGTCGACGGCAGCCGCCGGGAACAGGTATTTGATATCGAAGATCACCGCGTTGGGTTTGGTCAATGCGCGGATGACGTCGATACCCATATCCCTGAAGCTGTCGTGCGCGACTGCCACGACCACGGCGTCGTAGTGATTTTTTTGCAGATGCTCCACCGGCGTAAAACCGAATTCGGCCTGCGCGTGATCGCGATCGACCCATGGGTCATAGACATCGATATTGGCGTTGCAGAGACGCAATTCCTTGATGATGTCGGTTACCCGCGTATTGCGCAGGTCGGGACAGTTTTCCTTGAACGCCAGACCCAGCACCAGAATGTTGGCGTCGACGATATGGATGCGTTTCTGCGTCATCAGGCGCATTACTTCCGTGGCGACGTAGACCCCCATGTTGTCGTTGATGCGGCGTGCGGCAGTGATGATTTCGGGAAAATAGCCGGTCTGCTGCGCCTTGTGCGCCAAGTAGTACGGATCGACGCCGATGCAGTGGCCGCCGACCAGTCCGGGGCGGAACGGCAGGAAGTTCCATTTGGTGCCGGCCGCTTTCAACACGTCCTCGGTATCGATGCCGAGCCGCTTGAAGATCTGCGCCAGCTCGTTCACCAGTGCGATGTTGACGTCGCGCTGCGTATTTTCGATGACTTTTGCGGCCTCGGCGACGCGGATGCTGGTGGCTTTATGCGTGCCAACCGTGACGATGCGCCGGTATAACGCGTCGACGAAATCCGCCGTTGCCGGCGTGGAGCCGGCCGTGATTTTCAGAATGTTCGTGAGGCGGCGTTCTTTGTCGCCGGGATTGATCCGCTCGGGGCTGTAGCCGGCAAAAAAATCGACATTGAATGTCAGTCCAGATACCCGTTCGAGTACCGGGACGCAGACTTCCTCGGTGGCGCCGGGATACACGGTCGATTCGTAGACCACGACATCGTTGCGCCGCAGCACGCTGCCGACCAGCTCACTGGCGCTGACCAGTGGGCTGAGGTCGGGCTGGTTGCTGCCATCGACCGGCGTCGGCACGGTCACGATGTAGACATTGCAGTCTGCGAGGTCGGCGCGGTCGGCGGAAATCAGCAGCTGTTTTGACGCGGCCAGTTCTTCCGCGCTGGTTTCGAGCGTGTGATCGACCCCGGCTTGCAGTTCGCCGACACGCTTGCGATTGATGTCGAAGCCGACGGTGGGTAGCTGTTTGCCGAATTCGACGGCCAGCGGTAATCCCACGTAGCCGAGGCCGACGATGGCGATTTTCGGTGTCGTGGGAAAGGTTGGGGAGGTGTCCCTGCTCATGACGGGTTCCTGAAAGTGAACGGAGCTAAAGATAAGTTCGGAAAGGCTAGCAATACGGGGCGGATTTACCAGCGCCCCGCGCAGCCGTTTTAGGTGCCGCGAAGGGCTTTGAAGCGTTGGGCCAGATATCGGGTCGAGGCATCCAGGCCGGTATCGTCGCCACCGCCCAGCACCGGAAAAATCTGCCCCTCAATTTTTTTGCCGAGCTCGACGCCCCATTGGTCGAATGCGTTGATCTGCCACAGCACACTCTGGGCGTGGACCTTATTTTCATACAGGGCAATTAACGCCCCCAGTGTGGCTGGATCCACTCTTTCCATGACCAATGTATTGCTGGGGCGGTTACCCGGCAGGGTCCGGTGCGGAATCTGGCGAGCGATTTCCGCCGCATCCATCCCTGTAGTTTCGAGTTCCCGGGCCACTTCGGCCGCTGTTTTGCCGACCATCAGTGCGCGACTCTGGCTCAGGCCGTTGGCAATCAGATGCGCGTGTTGTTCGGTCAGGCTGGTATCCGAGGTCAGCGGCAGGATGAAATCCACCGGAATCATCCGTGTGCCCTGATGCAGCAGTTGCATGAACGAATGCTGGCTGTTGGTACCGGGCTCGCCCCAGATCACCGCGCCGGTGTGCCCCGAGACGGGAGCTCCTGACAGCGTGGTCGACTTGCCGAGGCTTTCCATCGACAGTTGTTGCAGAAATGCCGGGAACAGGCGCAGTCGGTGCGAATAGGGCAATACGGCGATGCTGTGTGCGTCCCAGTAGTTCAGATACCAGCATTCGAGCAACGCCATCAGCATGGGCATGTTGCGCGTCGGTTCGGCGCTGCGATAGTGCTCGTCCATCGCGGCCGCGCCCCGCAGCAACGCCTGGAAGTTGTCCCAGCCGACCGCGAGCGCTATGGCGAGGCCGATGGCCGACCACAGCGAAAAACGTCCACCCACCCAGTCCCACATCGGGAAGATATTGCTGTCGTCGATGCCGAACTGCCGCGCCCTTGCAGGGCTGGCGGTGATGGCGATCAGTTGCGGATTGATGTCGAGTCCTGCCGCGGCGGCAGTCAGCCACTCCCGCGCCGCGCGGCTGTTCGACAAGGTTTCCAGCGTGGTGAATGTCTTCGATGCCGTGATGATCAGCGTCGTTTCCGGATTCAGGCCGACCAGGGTGTCGGTCAGTTCGGCGGGGTCGACGTTGGCGACAAAGTGCACCCGCGGCCCCGACTGCAGGGATTTGAGCGCGGTCACGGCCATGCGCGGGCCCAGATCCGAGCCGCCGATGCCGATGTTGACGACATCCGCAATCGGCATGCCGGAGAAACCCCGACGTTGTCCGCTGCGCACTTCCGCAACCAGCGCGGCCAGGCGCGCAGAGGTTTCGGCAATCGGCACGCGGACGGATACCGGCGGCTCGGCGCAACGCAGGGCCATGTGCAGGGCGGGGCGGTGTTCGGTCGGGTTGGCTTCGGCGCCTGTCATCAACGCCTCGACAGCTCGCGCCATATGGGCCTGAGCGGCGGCTTTTGCAAACAGGGTCAGTGTGGTTTCATTGCAAAAGTTTTTCGAAAAGTCGAGGGAGAGTCCCGCGGCATCGATTCTGAACCGCGGATCGCCGCTTTCACACAATGAGTGTAAGGTGCGCGCGCTAAGCTCTTGGCGATGACGTGCGAATTCAGAGGCTAATTGCGTTGGAAATGCCGAGTCGTCAGTCATGCACGCCAGTGTTGCAATAGTTGAGAAGACAATAACGGGTTAGACAGGGGCGGCGGGTTCTACCATAATTCGCGCCCGCCTGAAGGATGCTCTGGGAATCACCGCTTCACGATGAATCATATCAGGATATTCAAACATCACGTACCGGTACCAATTGCTGCATTGGCGGTGCTCGAGTACGGCGTCTTGTTCGTGTCGGTATACGTGGCGCACTGGTTGCGATTTCCTCACGAGGTGTCGCTGGCAACCCTGTTCGACGTCAGTATCGCGCCGCGTGCGCACGCCTATGCCATCGTCAATCTAGTCTGCATGATTGCAATCGGCTCCTACAAGATTCGCGGTGCTGAAGGTCTGACCGGCTCGGTATTGCGGGTTCTGGTCGCAATCTTTCTGATCGGCACCATCATCCTGTCCGCCGCCTTTTATCTAATTCCGACGCTGGAGCTGTATTTCGGGCGTGGCGTGCTGGCTATTGCCGGTATGGTGGCGTTGGTCGGAATTTGTGCGTTACGTGCGTTGTTCAGGCGGTTTGCACATACCCCACAGTTGCGATGGGGGCTGCTGGTGGTCGGTGCCGGCAAGAAGGCGGCGCGTCTGGAAGCGGCGCTGGCCAAGGAAGAGGACGCGGTGGGCTTCAATTTGATGGGCTTCATACCAATGGATGGTGTGGAGCCGGAAGTCAGTCCCGCGCGATTGATCAATGAGAAGCTGCCGCTGCTCGATCTGTGTCGCAAATATGGCGCTCAGGATCTGGTGGTCGCCGTCGATGAGCGCCGCCGCAGCGATGGTGCACAGTTTCCGCTGCATGAGCTGCTCGACTGCAAACTCAATGGCATCAACGTGCGCGACGACATCGACTTTTTCGAGCGCGAGCTGGGGTGCCTGGATATTCGCTTCCTGTCGCCGGGTTGGCTGGTATTCTCCGAGGGCTTCAGCTTTTCACCGTTTCGCGATGGCGCCGAACGTCTGTTTGACGTCGTTGCCAGCTCGACGCTATTGCTGCTGTCGTGGCCATTTATGTTGGCGGCGGCGATCGCAATCAAGCTCGAGGAGGGCTGGAGTGCTCCGCTGATATACAGTCAGGAACGTGTGGGGATGGGTGGCAAGATATTTCGTGTGCACAAGTTTCGGAGCATGCGCACCGACGCCGAAAAAGACGGCAAGGCGAAATGGGCCGCAAAAAACGATAGTCGCGTTACCCGCGTCGGCGCCTTTATCCGCAATACCCGCATCGATGAGCTGCCGCAGATATTCAATGTGTTCAAGGGTGACATGAGTTTCGTCGGCCCGCGCCCGGAGCGCCCGCAGTTTGTGGACGAGCTCACGAAACAGATACCCTTTTACGCCGAACGCCACCGCGTTAAACCTGGTATCACCGGCTGGGCTCAACTCTGCTATCCCTACGGTGCCTCGGCGGCGGATGCAGAGGGCAAACTGCAATACGATCTCTATTACATCAAGAACCATAGTCTGCTGTTCGATCTGTTTATTCTGGTGCGGACGGTTGAGGTGATTTTACTGGGTAACGGAGTTCGCTGAACTCCGGCGGGTAATCGCGCTGACGTCAATCAAGGACTGATATCAGTTGTGGCGCTGCCACTAGAGAGAATGTCTGTGGACACTGTCAAGCCAGGTTTCAAATGTATCGTGTTGGGCGAGCAATCCTTGCTGGTGCAATGTTGCGAGGAGTTGCTGCAACGGGGCCATCAGATCCTCGCGGTTGTTGCTGAGCATCGCCGTATCGTTGACTGGTGCGACGCCAAGAAAATTTTTCATTGCGCCGATTTTAGCCAGTTGCAGGATATCGCAGACTGCGACTATTTATTCAGTATCACCAACTTGAAGATGCTGCCGGACTGGCTGCTGGCGAAAGCGCGGTTACAGGCGATCAATTTCCACGATGGCCCGTTGCCGCGTTATGCCGGCCTCAACGCGCCGGTGTGGTCGCTACTCAATAACGAAAGCGAACACGGCATCACTTGGCATGAGATGGCGGCGGGTGCGGACACCGGCCCCATTCTCGTCAGCCGGCAATTCCCGATCGTGCCGGGCGAAACCGTTTTCAGTTTGAACACCAAGTGTTATCAGGCGGCTCTGGAAAGTTTTGTTGAACTGATCGAGCGCATTCCGCTCGGGTCGCTGCAACCGCAGGCGCAGGATATGGCGCTGCGCAGTTATTTCGGGCTGAGCAAACGTCCGCACGCGGCCGCGCTGCTCGATTGGTGCCAGCCGGCGGCCACGTTAAACCGCTTGATCAATGCGCTGGATTTTGGTCCCTACCCGAATCCCTTCATGTTGCCGAAGATCGATCTTGGCGACGGTCTGCTGCTGGCGCGCGCTGCCGCCGTGGTCGACAGCGTCAGCGCGGCGGCC
>JBEVMI010000370.1:0-3432 GCA_040508685.1 Spongiibacteraceae bacterium | reverse complement strand
GATTTAATTTTTAGCGCATGACGAAATCGGAATTCGCTTTCATCGCGCTGCCGATTTCCGCGCTGGTTGCTCCGTCTACGTTTGCAGTTCAATACCTGACGGTCGATCAAGCGCAGCGCGCGATTTTTCCCGGCAAATCGTTGACGGCCGCGCCGGTGAAATTAGTTCCGGCTCAACGCAAAGCCATTGAGCAGGCCAGCGGCGTGCGCGTGCTGCGCGACGAACAACAAGTCTGGCGGGTAAGCGGTGGCGGCTGGTTCATAGTCGATGAAGTCGTCGGCAAACACGAGTTTATCACCTACGCGGTTGGCCTGAATGCCAATGGCACAGTCAAACAAATTGAGGTGATGGATTATCGCGAAACCTACGGAGGCGAAATTCGCAATGAAAACTGGCGCGCCCAATTCGTGGGCAAAACGAGTCAGTCGCCATTAAAACTGGATAGGGATATTAAAAATATCAGCGGCGCGACTCTCAGTTGCCGCCACGTCACCGACGGGGTGAAGCGTCTTCTCGCGTTCTATGAAATCGCGTTGAAACGCAGCTGATCACAAATGAGGAGGAATGGACAAATCGAGGTTCGCCGGTGTCGGCCATTGCTGGGCACGTTCGTCGAGATTCAAGTGTTTGGAACTAACGCCGCCGAATTGGAAGGTGCGGTCGAAGCGGCATTTCTGGCGATCGCGCACGTGCAGCGATTAATGAGTTTTCACGATCCCGAAAGCGAGGTCTCGCGCATGAACCGCGATGCGTGTTACAAACGGGTGCGCATTTATCCATGGACATGGCGCGTCTTGAAATCGGCGCAGGAATTTTCTCGCAATACCGATGGCATTTTCGACATCACAATGGCCGGGCAACTGGTGAAATGGAAATATCTTCCGGGGTACGGTGCGGGTTTTGGCGGGGGCAGCTGGCGCGACATCATTCTTGAAGCCGCCGGCCATGTCCGATTTCGTCGCCCGTTATTGATTGATTTCGGCGGAATCGCGAAGGGTTTCGCCGTCGATCGCGCGGTTGAAATTTTGAAACGCAAGCGCGTCATGGCAGGGATCGTGAATGCCGGTGGCGACCTGCGTGTTTTCGGATCGGCATCGCAGCTCGTGCACCTTCGCCACCCCAAGCAGCCGAACCGCGCTGCTGGAGCGGTGAGACTTCGCGAGCGCGCGATAGCAACCTCGGGAATCTATTTTTCTCGCACAAAAAACCGCCGTCGTTGTGTGAGCCCAATATTGGACGCACGCACCGGTCGAGCCGCGTGCGAGCTTATCAGCGTGACCGTGGGCGCAGCGGACTGCATGACTGCGGATGCACTGACGAAAGTCGTGTTCGCACTGCGCGGAGAAGCCGCGCCTCTACTTGCGCGGTATTCCGCAGATGCGTTGTTGCTCGAGCAAGACGGCGGCCCCTCCTGGATGTTTCACCCAACGTGCGACACGTCGCGCCAGACTTAATCCGATTGAGGCCCTTTCACAGACGCTTGCTCTACGGCGTACTTGCGCTGCTCTTTTTTAGCGGCGCGGCGTGGGCGTATTGGAATGATCTGGTCTCGTCACCTGGCGATTTCGAGATCAGTGCAAAGGCGTGGGCGATGAAAATCCACGGCGCCGCCGCGATGGCGATTTTGGTGCTTGTTGGGATGCTTCTCACCGGTCACGTGCGCTTCGCTTGGCGCGCGCGCCGGAATCGTGGCAACGGGTCGCTGTTCCTTGGCACGTTCGGTATTCTGACCGTCACTGGATACGGGCTTTACTACGCCGGCGGTGAAAGCTTCCGTGCGTGGACGAGCTGGATTCATCTAGCCGTCGGATTGGGACTGCCGTTGCTTTTGATCCTTCACATTTGGCTTGGGAAACGCACAAGGCCAGCGGCTCAGGTGCAAAAACGTCCTCCCTTCGTTGCGAAATTGACATAGCCTGACCGGCGAATTTCAGGTTGCGAACAGGCGCGTGATATAGCATCTTCAGCCTCCCGCTCTGGAAGTTCCCTCTCCCGGAATTTTCGCTTATGGCAGAAACAACTGAATTAGTGCCTGAATTATTGGAAGCTGGTGTTCATTTTGGACACCAGACGAAGCGTTGGAATCCAAAGATGAAGCCTTTCATCTTTGAACAGCGCAATCAGATTTACATCATCAATCTTGATGAAACGGTGAGGCAGCTCCGGCGGGCAACCGATTTCCTCCAGGAGGTCGCGCGCCGCGGCGGCCGGATTTTGTTTGTCGGCTGCAAAAAACAGGCGCAGGAAGCAATAAAAGAAGCCGCATTGGCGTGTGGGCAGTTCTACGTGAACCAACGCTGGCTGGGCGGCACGCTGACCAATCTTGCCACGATCCGCAAGAGCATCGGCCGATTGAAATACATCGAGCAGATCGAGCAGTCGCCCGAATACAAGAAAATGGGAAAACAAGAATTGGCTGCGCTGAACCGTGAGGCTGCAAAACTCAGACGCAACCTCGAGGGGATCCTTGAGATGTCAGTACTGCCTGATGCGCTCGTGGTGATCGACACGCTACGAGAGCAAAACGCCGTCAATGAGGCGCGCCGCCTCGGAATTCCGGTGGTCGCCATTGTGGATACCAACGCCGATCCCGAACTCATCGATTATCCGATTGCGGGGAACGATGATGCCATCCGTGCGATCCGGGTGATTTTGCAAAAACTGGTCGATGCGATTGTTTCGGCCAGCAGCGAGGCCCGCGTCCGCGAACAGGTGGAAATGGCAGGCGTATCGGCCTGACGCTAGCCCACGCCAGCGGTTCAACTCTCTGACGCTACAACGATTCTAAGAACCTAATGAACGCAACAACTGAAATCGATCCAAAACTGGTCAAGCAACTCCGTGAAAAGACCAATGCCGGATTTATGGATTGCAAACGTGCTCTCGTGGAGAGCGGCGGCGACCTGGACAAGGCCGAAACGATCCTGCGCACGAAGGGCATCGCCACGGCCGCGAAAAAGGCCACGCGTGCGGCAAAGGAGGGAATAGTCGCCTCCTACATTCATCTGCAGGGCAAGGTTGGTGTGCTCGTAGAGGTGAATTGCGAGACTGATTTCGTAGCGAGAAACGAGAATTTCCGAGAGTTCGTGAAAGACATCACGCTGCATATCGCCGCAGCGCATCCGCTCTACGTCAGCCGCGCCGATGTTCCGGGCAACCTGATCGAAGCGGAACGCGAAATCTACAAGGCACAGGTACAAGGCAAGCCGGCGCAGGTTGCGGACAAAATTGTCGAGGGCAAACTCGAGAAATTTTATAGCACCGTTTGCCTGGTCGAGCAGGGCTTCATCAAAAATCCCGATGTGACAATTAGCGACTTGCTGAATTCCAAGATTGCCGAATTGGGCGAGAACATCGTCATTCGTCGCTTCGTCAGGTACCTCGTCGGCGAACCGCTGCCGAGCGAAGCGTAGTTCTTGTAGCGGCGTTTCT
>JBEVMI010000356.1:0-8764 GCA_040508685.1 Spongiibacteraceae bacterium | reverse complement strand
ATTCAGGTGACGACGCTGTATCCGGGCGCAAGTCCCGATGTGATGGCGTCGGCGATCACGGCGCCGCTGGAGCGGCAGTTCGGCCAGATCGCCGGGCTCAATCAGATGTCGTCCACCAGTTCCGGCGGCGCTGCGGTGATCACGCTGCAATTCGATCTCGCCATTGCACTCGATGTCGCCGAGCAGAACGTGCAGGCGGCGATCAACGCCGCGTCGAATTTTCTGCCGCGCGATCTGCCGTCGCCGCCGCTCTACAGCAAGGTCAATCCCGCCGATGCGCCGATCCTGACGCTCGCGGTCAGCTCCGATTCGCTGCCGTTGCCGCAGGTACAGGATCTGGTCGAAACCCGCGTTGCGCAAAAAATCGCGCAGGTGTCGGGCGTCGGTCTCGTCAGCCTGAGTGGCGGGCAGCGGCCGGCAGTGCGTATCCGCATGAATCCGGCGGCGCTGGCGAATGCGGGTGTCGGCGTGGATGCCGTGCGCAGCGCCATCGCGGCGGCCAATTCGAATCAGGCGAAAGGGGTGATCGACGGGCCGACGCGCGCGACCAGTATCGACAGTAATGGCCAGCTCAAATCCATCGAGGATTACCGCAATCTGATCGTCCACTGGCGCGATGGCGCGCCGCTGTTGTTGCGCGATGTCGCGAGCGTCGAAAACGGCACCGAAAATCGCCACCTCGCGGCGTGGGCCAATCAGCGGCCGTCGATTCTGATCAATATCCAGCGCCAGCCCGGCGCCAACGTGATTGCGGTGGTCGACAGCATTCAGGCGTTATTGCCGGAATTGCGCGCGGCCCTGCCGGCATCGGTCGACGTCGACGTGCTGACCGATCGTACGCATACGATCCGCGCGTCGGTGAAAGACGTGCAGTTCGAGTTGATGCTCGCGATCGCGCTGGTGGTGATGGTGATCTTCGTGTTTCTGCGCAATGTCGCGGCGACGGTGATTCCCAGCATCGCGGTGCCGCTGTCATTGATCGGCACCTTTGGCGTGATGTATTTAGCCGGGTTCAGCATCAACAACCTGACGCTGATGGCGCTGACGATCGCCACCGGGTTTGTCGTCGACGATGCGATCGTCATGATCGAAAACATTTCGCGGCATCTGGAATCCGGTGAATCGCCGCTGCAGGCCGCACTCAAAGGCTCCAAACAAATCGGCTTCACGATTATTTCGCTGACCTTTTCGCTGATCGCGGTACTGATCCCGCTGTTGTTCATGAGCGACGTCGTCGGCCGTCTGTTTCGCGAATTTGCGATTACGCTGGCGGTGGCGATCCTGATTTCTGCCGTGGTGTCGCTGACCTTGACGCCGATGTTGTGTGCGTATTGGCTGCGCCCGGAGCACGAACGGAAAATAAAAAATCACGGCGTGGTGTTTTATCTCGGTGAGTTGCTCGACGGTATCGTCGCGCGTTACGGCGTGGCATTGACGTGGGTGCTGGCGCGGCAGCGCGCGACGTTGTGGGTCACTGCGGCCACCGTCGTGCTGACCCTGGTATTGATTGCGATCGTGCCGAAGGGATTTTTTCCGATCCAGGATGCCGGCGTCATCCAGGGGATTTCCGAAGCGCCACAGTCGGTGTCGTTCGCGGCAATGGCCGAACGCCAGCAGGCACTGGCCGCGCTGATTTTGCAGGACCCCGATGTCCAGAGCCTGTCGTCGTTTATCGGGGTCGACGGCGTCAACACTACGCTCAACAGCGGCCGCATTCTGATCAACCTGAAACCGCACGGCGAACGCAGTGCCAATGCGCGCGACATTATCGAACGCCTGCAGCAGTCGCTGCCGCAGGTCGCCGGCATCACCCTGTATTTGCAACCGGTGCAGGATCTCTCCACCGACGACCGCATCAGTCGCACACAATTTCAATATCTGGTCGAAAGTCCCGACGCCGCCGCACTCGCGGAATGGGTGCCGCGTCTGCGCGAACGTTTGCAGGCGCTGCCGGAGTTGGCCGACGTCGCCGACAATCAGCAGGAGCGTGGCCTGCAGGCATCGATTGAAGTGGATCGCAGCGCGGCGGGGCGACTCGGCATCACCATGGCGGCGATCGACGACGCGCTCTACAGCGCGTTCGGCCAGCGTTTTGTCTCGACGGTATTCACCCAGTCGAATCAATACCGCGTGGTGCTGGAAGTGGAGTCCGATCAGCAGCGCGGACTCGGCGCACTGAATTCGGTGTACGTAACCTCATCGACGGGTCAGCAGGTGCCGCTCAACACCATCAGCCGCGTCACCGAAACGCCGACGGCGCTGGTCATCAATCGTGAAAAACAATTTCCGGCGGCGACCATTTCCTTCAACCTCGCGCCGGGTTACGCGCTGGGGCAGGCCGTCGACGCGATCAACGCCGCGACGGCGGAGCTGGCTATTCCCGCCAGCATCAACACGCGCTTCCAGGGTGCGGCGCTGGCATTTCGCGCCGCGCTCGCGAACGAGCTGCTGCTGATCATCGCGGCGATCATCACGATGTATATCGTGCTCGGCGTGCTTTACGAAAGTTATATTCATCCGCTGACGATTCTGTCGACGCTGCCGTCGGCGGGTGTCGGCGCATTGCTGGCGTTGATGTTGTCGGGCACCGATCTCAATGTGATCGCCATCATCGGCATTGTGCTGTTGATCGGCATCGTGCAGAAAAACGCGATCATGATGATTGACTTTGCACTCGAAGCCGAGCGCGATCAAAAGCAGCCGCCACACGAAGCGATTTATCAGGCGTGCCTGTTGCGGTTCCGGCCGATCCTGATGACGACGCTGGCGGCATTACTCAGCGCGTTGCCGCTGATGTTTGCACACGGCTCCGGCGCAGAGCTGCGGCAGCCACTCGGCATCGCGATGGTCGGCGGTCTGCTGGTCAGCCAGTTGCTGACGTTGTTTACGACGCCGGTGATCTATCTCGCGTTCGACCGTTTGGCCAAACGCTTCCGTGTACTAACTCCCGCCCCTGACAAGGGGAGAGCCGGGGAGGAGTTAACCCCCCTCAATCCCCCCTTGTCAGGGGGGAGGCAGTCAGTGTCGTGAGCGTGCTGGCAGTATTTATCCGGCGTCCGGTTGCAACCACCTTGTTGACGGTGGCGATCGCGTTGTCGGGCCTCGTCGCTTTTCAATTGTTGCCGGTCGCATCGCTGCCGCAGATCGATTTTCCGAATATCGATATCAGCGCGCGCTTGCCGGGCGCCAATCCGGAGACGATGGCGGCGACCGTGGCGACGCCGCTCGAACGCGCACTCGGACGTATCGCCGGCGTCGAGGAGATGACGTCGAGCAGCACGCAGGGCTCGACGCGCATCAATGTGCAATTCGATCTCGACCGCGATATCGATGGCGCCGCGCGTGATGTGCAGGCGGCGATCAATGCGGCGGCGGGTTTGCTGCCGACCAGCCTGCCGAGCAAACCGAATTATCGAAAATCCAACAGTTCCGGCGGGCCGATGATCGTGCTGGCGCTGACCTCGGATACGCGCACGAAACAGCAGCTCTACGATATCGGTTTCACCATCCTCGGCCAGAAAATTGCGCAGGTGCGCGGCGTCGGCAGGGTCGACGTCAACGGCAGTTCGCTGCCGGCGGTGCGGGTCGAGGCCAACCCGACCGCGCTCAATCAGTACGGCATTGGTCTCGGTGAAGTGCGCGCGGCGCTGGCCGCAGCGAATGTGATGTTGCCGGTCGGCGCGATCGAGGACGGCGACCGGCGCTGGCAGATCGCGATCAACGATCAGGCGGACAAGGCGGCTGAATATCAGGATTTGATCGTGGCGTGGCGCAACGGTGCGCCGGTATTCCTGCGCGATGTCGCCAGCATCAGCGATTCTGTGCAGGACCTGCGCAATGCCGGCAGCTTCGGTGGCGTGCCCGCGGTGATCATCGCGGTGATGAGCCAGCCCGGCGAAAACATCGTTGAATCCGTCGAGACTATCAAGGCGATGCTGCCGCAATTGCAGGCATCGATTCCCAGCGATGTCCGCCTCGACATCGCCAACGACCGCACGCTGACGATTCGCGCATCGCTGCGCGAAGTCGAACACACGCTGCTGATTTCAGTCGCGCTGGTGGTGATGGTGGTGTACCTGTTTTTGCGCAATGGTCGCGCCACACTGATTCCGACGGTGGCAATTCCGGTGTCGCTGCTTGGCACGCTCACGGTGATTTATCTGCTCGGCTACAGCCTCAACAATTTGTCGCTGATGGCGTTGATCATCGCCACCGGATTTGTCGTCGACGACGCGATTGTCGTGGTCGAGAATGTGTCGCGCCATATCGAAAAAGGCATGGAGCCCTTTGCGGCGGCTTTGCTCGGCGTGCGCGAAGTGGGCTTCACCGTGCTGGCGATGAGCGTGTCGCTGATCGCGGTATTTATTCCGCTGCTGTTCATGGGCGGCATCGTCGGCCATCTGTTTCGCGAATTTGCGGTGACACTCGCCGTCGCCGTGATGATATCGCTGCTGGTATCGCTGACGACGACACCGATGATGTGCGCGCATGTGCTGCAGCGCCATCCCGAGCCGGCGCGCGGCTGGTTGCTGCGTTTGCATCAGCTGTTCGAAAAATTCCTGAGTGCATTGACCGATAGCTATCGCGAATCGCTGGACTGGGCGCTGCGGCATGGCCGGCTGATGCTGGCGTTGCTGGTGGCGACCATCGGCCTCAATGTGTTTTTGTTTGCGGTGGTGCCGAAGGGGTTTTTCCCGCAGCAGGATACCGGTCGCATCCGCGGTTTTATCCAGGCCGATCAGCGCACGTCGTTCCCATCGGTGCGCGAAAAAATCGCGAAACTCATGGCAGTGCTCAGCGCCGATCCGGATATCGAAACCTTTTACGAATTTACCGGCGGGCAAGCCGGCGGCCAGTCCAATACCGGCACCGCGTATGCGAAGCTGAAACCGCGGGCGGAGCGCGATGCCAGCGCGCAGGAAATCGTCGCGCGGCTGCGACCGCAGCTGGCGCAAATACCCGGTGGCAATCTGTACCTGAATCCGCAGCAGGATATCGATATCGGCGGTCGCAGCGGCGGCGCGCAATATCAGTACACGCTGCTCGCCAGCGATCTCGACGAATTGCGCACATGGGCGCCGCGCGTGAAGGATGCACTCAACGAATTGCCGGAGTTGACGGATGTCTCGAGCGATTTGCAGGACGGTGGTTTGCAGACCTCGCTGGTGATCGATCGCGCCGCCGCGGCTCGGCTCGGCCTCACCGCCTCAGCCATCGATTCGACCTTGAACGATGCGTTTGGCCAGCGCCTGGTGTCGACGATTTATGCGCCGCTGAACCAGTATTACGTGGTGCTGACGTTGAACAAGGAATTTGCCAGCGATACCGCGGCGCTGGGATTGATTCACGTAAAAAACACCAGCGGCGACATGGTGCCGCTGTCGGCTTTCGGCCGCTACGAAACCACCAATACGCCGCTGGCCGTCAATCACGAAGGCCAGTTCGCCGCCGTCACGCTGTTTTTTAATCTGGCGCCCGGTGTTGCGTTGGGCGATGCCTCGGCGGCCATCGATAGAAGCTGGCAGCAAATTGGCGTGTCGTCGGCCGTGCGCGGGAAATTTTCCGGCAGCGCCGAGGCCTTCAAAAAAACCATGAGCCAGCAACTGTGGCTGATTGTCGCGGCGCTGGTCACCGCCTATATCGTGCTCGGCATTTTGTACGAAAGCCTGGTACATCCACTGACGATTTTGTCGACGTTGCCGTCGGCGGGTGTCGGCGCCGTCATTGCGTTGATCGTGTGCCGCAGCGAACTCAGCATCATCGCGTCGATCGGTATTTTCCTGCTGATCGGCATCGTTATGAAAAACGCGATCCTGATGATCGACTTCGCATTGCAGGTCGAACGCGAACAGGGGCTGAGTTCGCGCGAGGCGATCTATCAGGCGTGCCTGATGCGGTTTCGCCCGATCCTGATGACGACTTCCGCCGCGATGCTCGGTGCGCTGCCATTGGCACTCGCGCTCGGCGACGGTTCCGAACTGCGCCGGCCGCTCGGCATTTCCATCGTCGGCGGTCTGCTGTTCAGTCAACTGCTGACCTTGTACACGACGCCGATCGTCTATCTCTATCTCGACCGTTTGCAGTTGTATCTGACTCACCGTTGGCAACGACGCGCGCTTAAATTCCCTCTCCCCGCGGAAGAGCGAGAGATCACCACAGTCACAGGCTCAACAAATGTTTCGGGTTAAGTCGAGTTTTTTATTACTTACACAATTATTTTGCGCAATAGGTTGGTTAACAGGTTGTGCGGTCGGCCCCGATTATCAACGGCCCGCGCTGGTGGTGCCGGAAAATTATCAGGCGGCCGCCGATGTGCAATTGTCCCACTGGCAGCCGACACAGGCGGCGCTTCCCGATCTGCGCTATGCGTGGCAGGCGTTCAACGATGCAACGTTGACGCAATTGTTGGCAGAACTCGATACCGCGAATCAGGATATTCAGGCCGCGGCCGCGCGTTATCGGCAGGCCGATGCGGTATTGCAGCGTTCGCGCGCGCAATTATTTCCGACAGTGGGTGCGAGTGCCGGCATTGAACGCGGCAACAGCAGCGCGCGTACGGGCGCCGATGAAAACGACAGCGCCATTCGCAATCGCCGCGATGTGACTCTGAACGCCAGTTGGGAAGCGGATCTGTGGGGACGGGTGCGGCGCGACAACGAAGCGGCGCGCGCGAATCTGCATGCCAGCGCCGCCGACCTGGCCGCGGTGCGGTTGAGCGCGCAGGCGACGCTGGCGGTGACCTATTTTCAATTGCGCGTGACCGATGCGCATAAACAATTGCTCGATCGTACCGTCGCGGCCTACGAAAAATCGCTGGCGATTGCGACCAACCGTTATCGCGCCGGTGTTGTCAGTCGCGCCGATGTCGCGCAGGCGGAAACCCAGTGGCAGTCAGCGCAGACACAGGCGCGCGACGCGACGTTGCAGCGCGCGCAATTCGCACACGCGATCGCGGTATTGCTGGGCAAACCGCCGGCATTATTTGCGCTGCCGGAAGCGCCGGAATTTATCGCGATGGCGTATGCGCGCGCCGATAGCGCCGGGCTGGCGGAATCGGCGTTGCCGCAGGTGCCGGTTGCCGTGCCGTCGACCTTGCTGCAGCGCCGCCCCGATATCGCATTGGCCGAGCAGCGCGTGATCGAGGCCAATGCGCAGATCGGCGCCGCGCGCGCGGCGTGGTTTCCGGTGTTGACGCTGGGTGCGAGCGGCGGTTATCAGAGCAACTCGGCGGCGGACTGGCTGACACTGCCGAATCGGGTGTGGGCAGTGGGCCCAGCCTTGGCCGGCGTATTGTTCGACGGCGGCGCCCGTGCCGGCACCGAGCGTGCTGCAGTGGCGCGCTACGACGAAACCGTCGCCGATTATCAGCAGGTCACGCTCACCGGATTTCGCGAAGTCGAAGACAATCTGTTGGCCCTGCAATTGTTGCGCGACGAAGCGGTGACGCAGGATGCCGCGGTGCGAGCCGCGCGCGTGTCGGTGGAGTTGCTGACCAATCAATATCAGGCCGGCAAGGTCGGGTATCTCGACGTCGTCAATGTGCAGACCATCGCCTACACCAATGCGCGCACCGCGCTGGTGATTCTCGCCAA
Organism: Spongiibacteraceae bacterium; assembly: GCA_040508685.1. Classification (GTDB taxonomy): domain Bacteria; phylum Pseudomonadota; class Gammaproteobacteria; order Pseudomonadales; family CAMLJR01; genus CAMLJR01. The sequence goes on along the minus strand of JBEVMI010000356.1, from coordinate 1,172 downwards.
CCGGTATTCGGCGACCATCAATCTGATCAGGGCCTTGGGCGGCGGCTGGGATACGCAACAGCTGGCGCAGGAATAATTGGCGATGGCGAGTGGCTGCTATTTTTTGTGACGACCTGAAAGCCGCACAGCGAATACAATTGGCGACGCAATAGCCTCTTCAGGTAGTAGAAGGAAAACCATGAGCATCAAAGGTGTCGACGCCAACTACCGTTTTATCGCGGCCTCGAACGAGGTCAATGCGCGTATCACACAACGACAGCAGGCACTCGCGCTGTTCGTGACGCTGACGGTGAGCCTGCTTGCGGCGTTGGTGGCCTTGAAGCCCGGTGCCGGCGGCGACAATCTGCCGATCGAATGGCTGGTACTGGGTTTCCCCGTGTCGTCATTGTGTTTGGCATTTTTGAATTACCGCACGGAGCGCGCGATTACACATTTGCGCCATTTCCTGTCGGCGCTGGAACGGCTCGACGACGCACACAAGGTGCTGCCGAGCTACAACTCCGATCCGAAATGGGCGATGGGCGTGAATGCGGCGCGGCGTTTTCACGATTACACCGCGGCGGTGCTGGTCGCGAGCGGCAATGCGATCGGGCTCGGCGCCGTTCTCAAAATTTATCCGCAGCGCATCGCTGACAATCACATCGTGATCTGGATAACGGCGGTGATTGCGGTGGCGTCGCTCGCCTCGTTGTTGCTGACACCGCGCTGGAGCTACAAAACCAGTGTGTAAGAATCGCGATTGCCGCCATCTTCCCGTATTGATCTATTTGAAGCATTGGCTGGGCAAAAATTTCTGATGAGGGTGGTCGCAAATTCCGAGTTGATGATCACGAGGGTCGCTAATTCGGCCATTGCGGCCGGTCGCGTTTATGCCCCGCCACCTTCCGCATAGCAGTCATTGGCGGGCTAAGCCCCAGTAAATGCCTGTCCGCCGCCTCCATTGGACAGGTGCAGCGATTCGAGTTAATTTCGAACATCGCTACGGACAGCAACCCCATCCTCAGCGCTGGCGCGGCCTCCAAGGCAATTCGAGAGCCCGTTTTAATGGACTACATCAACCGAAGCGGCTGCATTAAAATGCCCAAAAAGCCAAGATCAACCGATGCGTCGCGTTTAATTTTTAAATGCGGACGCTTCTGCATACTAAGTTGTTAGAGCTAAGAGGGAACTAT
>JBEVMI010000338.1:0-4437 GCA_040508685.1 Spongiibacteraceae bacterium | reverse complement strand
TATCCCGGTGGCGCAGTACGGCAGCTCCAACAGCGGCCGTATGAAAACGGTTTATCGGGTGGGACTCGGCCACCGCTACGGGCGCCGCATGCAAACCATCGCCGGCATCCACTACAACTTTTCGATTCCGGAACTGCTGTGGCCGATACTCGGGCACCGCGATCAGGATGCCGTCACCGATGCGTATTTCGGTTTGATTCGCAATTTCCGCCGCCACGTCTGGCTGCTGGTCTATCTGTTTGGCGCATCGCCGGCGCTGTGCAGCAGTTTTGTCGAAGGCCGCAAACACCAACTCGACAACCTCGACGACTGCACGCTTTATCTGCCGTACGCGACCAGCCTGCGCATGGGCGATCTCGGTTATCAAAGCAGCGCGCAGGAAAGCCTGTCGATTTGTTACAACCAGCTCGACACCTATATCGGCACGCTGAAACACGCCATCCTCGATGCACACCCCGACTACGAGCGCATCGGCGTGAAAGTCGACGGCGAATACCGCCAGCTGTCAGCCGGCCTGCTGCAGATCGAAAATGAGTTCTACAGCACGATCCGCCCGAAACGCGTGGCCCGTCGCGGCGAAACCGCGCTGACCGCACTGGCACACGGCGGCGTCGAATACATCGAAGTGCGCTGTATCGATATCAATCCGTTCCAGCCGCTCGGCATCGACAGCGAACAGATTCATTTCCTCGACGCGTTCCTGGTCTGGTGCCTGCTCGGCGACAGCCCCTGCGGCAACGACGATGACAATGCCGAGGGCAAACGCAACCTGCGCGCGGTGGTTAACGAAGGGCGCCGCCCCGGCCTGACGCTGACGCGGCAGGGCAAGACCGTGTCGATGCAGGCCTGGGCCGAGCAGATCCTCGCGGAAATCACCCCCATCGCCCAACTGCTGGACCGCGCCCACGGCAGCGACCTGCACGCGCACAGCCTCGTGCAACAGCGCGCCAAGCTGGCCGATGCCGCCCGCACTCCGTCGGCTGCGGTACTCGTCAAACTGCGCGAGCAAAAAATCGCCTGGCACGAGTTCGCGCTGGCGCAATCGCAGCAGCACGCCGCTTACTTCCGCCAGCGGCCGCTGACACCGGTGCAGCTGACGCCTTTTGTCGATATGGCGGAACGTTCGCTGGCGGGACAGGCCGAGCTCGAACGCGCCAACCCGCTCGCCTTCGACGACTATCTCGCCAGCTACTTCGATCAATACCGGGCGCTCTGACCCTGAATTACCTCGCGCACTTCCACCTGGCCTGCGCACACGACGACTGGCTGGTGGGTGCGCTGCTCGGCGATTACGTGAAAGGCCCTTTGCGCGGCGAGTTGCCGCAGGGGTGGGAGGAGGGTATCCGGCTGCACCGCAAGATCGACGCGATCAGCGACCGCCACCCGCTGCGCGCGCAACTGGCCGCGGCACTGCCACCGGAATGGCGCCGCTACGCCGGGATCGTGCTGGATGTGTGCTGCGACCACTGGCTGAGCCGGCAGTGGGAAAGCTGGCACGCGCAGCCGCTGCCGCAGTTCGCCACGCAGGTATATCGCGTGCTGCAACGGCACCACGACGCCCTGCCGGGTTCATCGCAGCGCTTCGCGCAACGCTTGTGCGACTACGACATGCTGAATGCCTACCACGACTGGGACGCCGTGCCGGCGACATTGCAGCGCATTGGTACGCGCCTGCGACACGCCAATCCGCTGCTCACCGCCAGTGGCGAACTCGGCGCCGCCGCCAAGCCATTGGGCGACGCCTTTCACGACTTTTATCGCGAGTTACAGGACGAGCTCGCAGCGCAAGGATTCGCGATCAATCCCCGCCCGGTTAACGCTGCACGATAAAACTGTTGAACAGCAGATCGTCGACCAGCGGTTTGCCTTCTTCTTCCTGCATCACTTTCTGCACCGCGCCGAGGGCATCCTGCCGCAGCTTCTCCTTGCCTTCCATCGTCGCCAGCGATTCTTCGGTCTGATCGCTCAGCAACATCACCAGCACATGGCGCACGTAGGGCATATGGTGCAATACCGCGGACTGGGCGGCGGGGCCGCCGGTTACGCGCAGCGCCACATCCGCTTTCAGATAGTGGATGGGCCCCGAACCGCCATAGTTGGCAACCAGCGCGGGCGCCAGCGCAATGTATTCGGAAGTAGGCGCTGCCTCGCTTTCTTTCTTGGCACTGGCCGTCGCCGTACAACTCACCGCCAATACCAGCATCGCCACCCACCACTTGACCCACCGCATCATCATCTCCAGCAACTCTCAACCAATTGTCCGATTGGGCAAGTGTAGCGGCTGACGCCGCCCTTACCTGCTTGAGAAGTTACCCGAGAAGCCACCCCGGTGACGCCTTTGCAAATCGCGTTGCCAGGCCCTAGTGTTAGCGCCTTCGCAAAATGAGGCTTTTTTATGTTGCGTGCGCTGGCTCCCCGCCCGGTTTTTTTTCTGATTGTCATCGCGATTGCCGCCATGTTCGGTGTGGCGCTGTACACCCAGTACGTCGACGGTCTGCAGCCCTGCCCGCTGTGCATGACGCAGCGCGGGTTTTACATCCTGAGCGGATTTTTCGCGCTGATCGGCGCACTGCATAACCGCAAACGCACGCGCTATGGCGTACTCGTTGCGGTTGCTGCGCTAGGTGGCGCTGCAGTTGCGGGCCGTCAGGTCTGGCTGCAGCATTTGCCCAAGGATCTGGTGCCGGCCTGCGGCCCCAGCCTCGAATACATGCTGCAGACGCTGCCGATGGGAGATGTGCTGGCGCATATGTTCAAGGGCGACGGCAACTGCGCCGTGGTCGACTGGACGCTGTTCGGACTGAGCATGGCGGAATGGTCGCTGCTGTGTTTTATCGGACTGGCTGTCGCCGGCCTGTGGCAGGCACTGCGCAAGGCGGCCACTTGACGCCATGAGCGCATTGTTATTGCTGGTGGTCTGCCTGGCACTGGGGGTTACCGTCGCCCGCCTGGTCAATGCGCCGCCGACACTGGCGCAGAATCTCAACTGGTGGGTGCTCAATATCGCGCTGCCGGCGCTGATCCTGCATTTGATGCCGTCCCTGCAAATCGACTGGCATCTGTGGTTCCTGCCGGCGTCGATGTGGTTCGTCTTTCTCGGTGCATGGGGCTTTTTTGCCTTGGTCGGGCACTGGCTAAAGTGGTCGCGCGAGCAGATCGGCTGCCTCACACTGCTGTGTGGACTCGGCAATACCTCGTTTATCGGCTTTCCCATGGTCGAAGCGCTGCGCGGCCAGGAAGGGCTGACTCTGGCGGCGGTGGCCGATCAGCTCGGCAGTTTCCCCTGTCTGGTCATCGGCGGCACCATCGTCGCCGCGCTGTATTCCGGCGGCAAACCGCAGGCCTCGGTTATTGTCAGAAAAATTTTGCTGTTTCCACCCTTCGGCGCCTTTGTGCTGGGGCTGATCGCCGGACAGCTCGGCGGCTGGCCATTGCTGCTGGACGAGATTTTCACCAAGCTCGGCGCAACGCTGGTGCCGCTCGCGCTGTTTTCGGTGGGATTGCAACTGCGGCTGCGACTGGCGCCGGGCCAGATGACCGCGGCGATGATCGGGCTGACGTGGAAAATGGGCATCGCCGCCGCCATCATCGGTGCCAGCGGCCTGCTGCTCGGTATCGATCGCTCCGTACATACCATCGCAGTGCTCGAGACCGCGATGGCGCCGATGATTTCCGCCGGCATTCTGGCCGAACAGAACGATCTCGACCCACCTCTGGCCAATGCCGTGCTCAGCATTGGCATTCTGCTTTCATTCCTGACCGTGCCGCTGGTTAACCTGTTTTTTTAACGCCGACAAGCAGTTGGGGCTCTGTAACTTTTTCTTAATAACAGCAAACTCTTACGTCTTGCTCTTAACCTGATACTTGCATATATTGATCAAATCGCAACAGATGGCATTGTCGCAATAGCTCGTATTTTCATCGCCCGCGACAGACCATAGCGGTATGATCCTTTCCGATCCCAACAAGAAGTTTGCAGGCCTTTGAGACCCGACCATGCTGGAAAACTGTGATATCAAAGTGCGCTGGGGCGCCGTCAACGAACTGATCGAAAGCTGGCTGGAAGAACGCCAATCCCTGATCGTCCAGTACTGCGCTGTCAGCGGTATCCAGACGGCACGACGCTCGATCAACCCGGACCGCATACAAAAATTCTGTCAGCTGCTGCTCGACTATGTCTCCGCCGGACACTTCGAGATTTATTACGAGCTGGTGCGCGAGGCGGAAGCCTTCGAGGATGGTAGCGCCGAGATCGCGAAAACCGTACTCCCGCAGATCAACGCCACCACGCAGCGCGCGCTCGATTTCAACGATGCCTACGCCGAGTGCATCGAAATCGGCGACCCGGGCACCCTCGCCAAAGCCCTGTCGCAGCTCGGCGAAACTTTTGCCACGCGCTTCGATCTCGAAGACCAGCTGATCGACGCACTGCACGCC
>JBEVMI010000326.1:0-3371 GCA_040508685.1 Spongiibacteraceae bacterium | reverse complement strand
GATTTCCCACGGCGATGCTTTCATTTCGGCGCGTGGGCTGCGCACGGTGACGGTGACGCTGTCACCGCCGAGACGGATCGAGGTACGGCAGCAGTCCATCGCGGTGTTGCCGCCGCCGAGGACGATGACTTTTTTGCCGATGCTGGTGATATGGCCAAAGGCGACGCTGCTGAGCCAGTCGATACCGATATGGATATTGGCCTTGCCTTCTTCGCGGCCGGGAATTTCCAGGTCGCGGCCACGCGGTGCGCCGGAGCCGACGAATACCGCGTCATAACCTTTGGCGAGCACACCCTTGAGGCTGTCGACATAGGTGTTGAAGTGCGTCGCGACACCCATATCGAGGATGTAGTTCACCTCTTCATCCAGCACGGTTTCCGGCAGACGGAAGGAGGGAATCTGGCTGCGCATGAAACCACCGCCCGCACGCTGCTCGTCGTAAACATCAACGATGTAACCCTGCGGCATCAGATCGCGAGCCACCGTCAGCGAAGCCGGGCCGGCGCCGATCAGCGCAATGCGTTTGCCGTTTTTCTTGGTGGGGATAGCGGGAAGTCTAGCGCTGATGTCGTCCTTGAAGTCAGCAGCGACGCGCTTCAAACGGCAAATGGCGACCGGTTGTTCTTCGACGCGACCGCGGCGGCAAGCCGGTTCACACGGACGGTCACAGGTTCTGCCGAGCACACCCGGGAATACATTGGATTCCCAGTTGATCAAGTAGGCATCGGAGTAACGGCCTGCCGCGATCAGGCGGATGTACTCGGGTACCGGGGTATGTGCCGGACAGGCGTACTGGCAGTCGACAACCTTATGAAAATACTCCGGATCTGCGATATCAGTCGGTTTCAAGACGAACTTCCCACGTGTGATTGATTAGCCGCTAAATGAGTCTCTGCCGGACTTTTAGGCGGTGTTCTGCACCCTCTGAAAGGGCTTCGGTCAAACGGCGAAATTAGAGCACAAACGGTAGGCCTTTTCAGCTGCGTATGCCAAATATGTAGGCGTTTTCTCCCGGGAAAGGGTGCGCAATGGATAAATGCGATTCGGAATGCAGACAAACCCTTTTATCTATTATGCACTTTGGGGCTTATTCAGCGCGCTGCTCGCTGATTTACTGACTCAAGGCTGCTAACAGCCCCAAGAACTCCACTTCATCGAGAACACGCACGCCCAGAGCCTCCGCTTTGACCAGCTTGGAGCCGGCACCCGGACCCGCCACCACGCAATCGGTTTTAGCGGAGACGCTGCCAGCCACCTTGGCGCCAAGGTCAAGCAGGCGCTGTTTGGCTTCGTCGCGGGTCAGCGTTTCGAGATTACCCGTCAGCACCCAGGTTTGAGCCTGCAACGGCAGGTTCGCGCGCGCAGCGACTTCGATTGGCGGCCAACTAACCCCTGAGCTACGCAGTGCCGCGATCACATCGCGATTGCGCTCTGTCGCAAAAAAATCGGCGATATGCGCCGCCACGATCGGGCCGACATCCGGCACCTGCTGCAGCAGTTCAACATCGGCCGCCATCACCGGTTCCAGCTCGCCGAAATAATTGGCCAGCGCCAGCGCCGTCGCCTCGCCAACTTCGCGAATGCCTAACGCAAACAGAAAACGCGGCAATGTCGTCTTTTTGCTTTTCTCTAATGCATCGAGCAGGTTCTGTGCGGACTTTTGCCCCATCCGTTCCATATTCGCGAGCGTTGCCAGATCGAGCCGGTACAGATCGGCGACTGTTTTGATGTGCCCCAGCTCGACCAGTTGATCGACCAGCTTGTCGCCGAGTCCATCGACATCCATGGCGCGCCGCATCGCAAAATGTTTGATCGTTTCTTTGAGCTGAGCCGAGCACACCAGACCACCTGTGCAGCGCGTGACCACCTCCCCCTCTACCCGCTCGACCGGCGAATGACACACCGGACACTGCTGTGGCAACTGGATCAACCGCGCATCCGCTGGGCGTTTTTCAAGCACGACTTGCACGATCTGCGGGATCACATCGCCGGCGCGGCGCACGATCACGGTATCGCCGATACGCGCATCCAGCCGTTCGATTTCATCGGCGTTGTGCAGCGTAGCGTTGCTGACAGTGACGCCGCCGACGAACACCGGCTTCAAACGCGCCACCGGCGTAATCGCCCCGGTGCGACCGACCTGAAATTCAACGTCGAGCAATTCGGTGATTTCTTCCTGCGCTGGAAACTTATGCGCTACTGCCCAACGCGGTGCGCGCGACACAAATCCGAGCGCACGCTGCAACGCTAAATCGTCGACTTTAAAAACGATGCCGTCGATGTCGTAGCTGAGCTGATCGCGTTTGTTCAATAAATACTGGTAGTACTGCACACACTCTTCCAGACCGTGCGCGAGGCGCATCTCCGGATTGATCCGGAAACCCCAGTCACGCAGACAATGCAGCGTGTCGATATGCCGCGACGGCAATTCGCCGCCCTCAAACCGGCCGATGCCGTAACTGCAAAATTCCAGCGGCCGCTTCGCAGTCAGGCGCGCGTCGAGCTGGCGCAAACTGCCGGCGGCAGCATTGCGCGGATTGACGAATAATTTTTCGCCATGGGTGCGAGCGCGCTCGTTAAACGCTTCGAAACCCGCGCGCGGCATATAGACTTCACCGCGCACCTCCAGCACCGACGGATAGCCGCTGCCGCGCAATTTCAATGGCACCGACGGGATCGTGCGCACGTTCTGCGTGATGTCTTCGCCGCTGCTGCCGTCGCCGCGGGTGGCACCCCGTACCAGCAAACCGTCGCGATACAACAGGCTCATGGCGATGCCGTCGAGTTTCGGTTCGCAGGCGTAATCGATCACCGCATCGTTTTTTAAACGATCGCGCACCCGTCGATCGAAATCGCGCAACTCTTCTTCGCTGAAAACGTTGTCGAGCGACAACATCGGCATTTCGTGGCGGACTTGCACAAACGCCGAAGCCGGTGCGGCACCGACGCGTTGCGTCGGCGAATCCGCGCTGACCAATTCGGGGTTCGCGTCTTCGATTTCGCGCAGCTCGCGCATGAGACGGTCGTATTCGGCATCCGGTACCGACGGCTCGTCCAGGGCGTAATAACGATAATTATGGCTGTCGATCAGATCGCGCAATTCGCGCGCGCGCTCGGAGGCAGTAGCGGATGGTGAGGGCGTCATGGGAGGACCTGATAGCCGGCGTTGATGGCGACTACAGATGCAGCGTCAGCTGCTTGCGCTCGAAATCGCGGATGCGCTGGCGGCAATGTTCGATGGTTTGCTGCGTCATCACGCTGTGCGCTTCGTCGCGCAGTTCGGCCTGCAGATTTTTGACCAGCACCTGCGCGGTTTCGATCATGTAGTTGAACGCGATGATGGCTTTTTCCGGGCCGGGCAATGCCAGGAA
>JBEVMI010000323.1:0-8501 GCA_040508685.1 Spongiibacteraceae bacterium | reverse complement strand
TGGGAATTGCCGATCGGTACGACCGGCCGCGAATTGCTGTACGAATACGGCGGCGGCATGGCCGACGGCTACGAATTGAAATGCTGGTTGCCGGGCGGCGCATCGACCGACTTCCTGCTGCCAGAACATCTCGACTTGCCGATGGACTACGACACCATCATGAAAGCCGGCAGCCGTATGGGCACCGGGCTGATCATGGTGGTCGATGACAAACAGAACATCATTTCGGTCGTCCGCAATCTCGAAGAATTTTTCGCACGCGAATCCTGCGGCTGGTGCACACCCTGCCGCGATGGTCTGCCATGGTCGGTGAAACTGCTGCGCGCGATCGAACGCGGCGACGGCAAGGCCGGCGATATTGAAGTGCTCGAACAACTGACGCGTTTCCTCGGCCCCGGCAAAACCTTTTGCGCACACGCGCCCGGTGCGATGGAGCCGCTGCAAAGCGCGCTGAAATTTTTCCGCGCCGAATTCGAACGCGGCATCAGCACCACCGAAGCACCGCAGCGCACGATTGCGGGTGTGGGTACTGTAACCGCATAAAGTTTTACGAAAAGGTTTTTGCGAACTCGCAATTGCCTAGTAAGCAAGCCGGTCAGACCTGTCATTTGCAGCGACCGTGCGCCGCCGGGAGCGGCGCCCGAGCTGGTAGCACGCCCCTGAGCGCAGCGATGCTTTGGGTGCATGGATGCCGTTTTTTGCGTGTCGTCGCAAATGACAGGTCTGATCGGCGAATCGAATGGCACGATCATTATCGAGCCTTCACAAAACTCTGAATTTCCGCAACAGCGGGTGAAGTGAACGCATGGCAACCATCCACGTAGACGGCAAGGCACTCGAAGTCGACGGCGCAGACAACCTCTTGCAGGCGTGTCTATCGCTCGGGCTCGATATTCCTTATTTCTGCTGGCACCCGGCACTCGGCAGCGTCGGCGCCTGTCGCCAGTGTGCAGTCAAACAATTCGCCAACGCCGACGACAAACGCGGCCGGCTGGTGATGTCGTGCATGACCCCGTCGCAGGACGGCACCATCATCTCGATCGCCGACGACGAAGCCGTAGCGTTTCGCGAAAGCGTCATCGAATGGTTGATGACCAACCACCCGCACGACTGCCCGGTGTGTGAAGAAGGCGGCCACTGCCACCTGCAAGACATGACCGTCATGACCGGTCACAGCGAGCGTCGTTATCGTTTCGAAAAACGCACCCACCAGAACCAGGACCTCGGCCCGTTCATCAATCACGAAATGAACCGCTGCATCGCCTGCTATCGCTGCGTGCGTTATTACAAGGATTACGCCGGCGGCACAGACCTCGGCGTATACGGCGCCCACGACAACGTGTATTTCGGTCGCGCCGAGAACGGCGTGCTCGAAAGCGAATTTTCCGGCAACCTCACCGAAGTGTGCCCGACTGGTGTATTCACCGACAAAACCCACAGCGAACGTTACAACCGCAAATGGGATATGCAGTTTGCACCGAGCATCTGCCAGGGCTGCAGCGTCGGCTGCAACATCAGCCCGGGTGAACGGTATGGCGAATTGCGCCGTATCGAAAACCGCTTCAACGGCGACGTGAATCATTATTTCCTGTGCTACCGTGGCCGCTTTGGTTACGGCTACGTCAATCGCAAGGATCGCCCGAAACATGCGCAACTGAAACGTGGCGGCTCTTCACAAGGGCAGTGGGAAAAAACGTCGATTGACGGCGTGCTCACCTCCGCCGGCGACGTGCTGCGTCACGCCAATCGTGTGATCGGTATCGGCTCGACGCGGGCCAGCCTCGAAACCAATTTTGCGCTGCGCGAAATGGTCGGTGCGGAAAACTTTTTCATCGGTATCGGCGCGCAGGAACTGGCGTTGACACGTCTGGTGCTCGATGTACAAACCCAATCGCCAGCAGCAATTCCGACACTGCGTCAAATTGAAAGTAAAGACGCCGTGTTCGTCCTCGGTGAAGATGTCACGCAAACCGCCGCACGCATCGCACTGTCGATTCGCCAGGCCGCAAAATCCAAACCGCGCAAAATGGCGGCGGATAAAAAGGTTTTCGACTGGCAGGATGAAGCCATTCGCAATATCGGCCAGCGCGCCGTCAGCCCCATTTTTATCGGCAGCTTTGCCCCGACCCGCCTCGACGATATCGCCGAAGTCACCGTGCATGCCGCACCGGAAGATCTTGCACGCATTGGTTTTGCGGTTGCGCATTACATCAATGGCAATGCACCGGCTGTCACCGACCTCAATACCGAACACGAAAAACTCGCGCGCCATATCGCTGCCACCCTGCTCGCCGCCGACAAACCGCTGGTTGTTTCCGGCACCGGCGCCGGCTCGGCTGCAATCATTCAAGCTGCATCCAATATTGTGAATGCGCTGGTCGGCCGCGGAAAAAATCCGGCGCTGTCGCTCGTGGTTCCAGCAGCAAACAGCATCGGCGTAGCCCTGCTCGGCGGCGAATCGATCGACGCAGCGTTAGCGGTATTACACAACGTCGAAGCCGATGCGGTGGTGATTGTCGAAAACGATTTGTATCAACATGCCGATGCGACGATCGTCGATGCCGCACTCGCGAAAGTGAAAACCGTCGTCGTCGTCGACCATCAGCACACCGCGACCTCTGACAAAGCCACCGTCATTATTCCTGCGGCTTCATTTGCGGAAGCGGATGGCACGCTGGTCAGCAGCGAAGGTCGCGCACAACGTTTCTTCCAGGTATTCGAATCCAGCTATTACGATCCGAGCAGTCAGATTCGCGAAGGCTGGCGGTGGCTGCATGCCTTGCACAGCGCCACCAAAGGCAGCGCGATCAGCTGGACCCAACTCGATGAAGTCACCGCGGCTTGCGCAGCCGCAGTACCGTTGCTCGCAAAAATCGGCGAGGCTGCTCCGGACGCAAACTTCCGCATCAAGGGCATGATCAAGGTCGCGCGGGAACCGCACCGCTATTCGGGCCGCACCGCAATGCGCGCCAATATTTCCGTACACGAACCGCGCGCACCACAGGACTCTGATTCGGCGCTGGCGTTTTCGATGGAAGGTTTCAGCAACGGCAATGCCCCCGACAATGCACTGATTCCGTTTGCGTGGGCACCGGGCTGGAACTCGCCGCAATCCTGGAACAAATTTCAGGATGAAGTGGGTGGCAATTTACGCGCCGGTGATCCGGGTACGCGCCTGCTCGAACCCGCTGCCGATGCGAGTGTGAACTTCTTCAGCGATATTCCCGCTGCATTTACCGGCCGTGGCGATACCTTGCGCGTCGTGCCGCTCTACCACCTGTTTGGCAGCGACGAACTGTCGGCACGTGCACCGGTAATGGAATCGCGCATTGCCGATAGTTATGTTGCGCTGAATGTCGCCGATGCGTCACGTCTCGGACTTGGCGCCGGCGATCTGCTCGCGGTTACGGTCGGTGAAAACATCGCCGAATTGCCACTGCAAATAAACGACGGGCTGGTTGCGGGCTGCATCGGCCTGCCGGTGAATCTCGCGAACATTCCCAACCCCCTGCAAACGGACTGCTGGGCACACGTGAGCAAATTACCCGTGAAGCAGGAGGCCAACGCATGAGCTGGCTGACTGACGATATGCTCACCGTCATCGTTGCGGTGCTCCAGGCGATCGCGATCCTGCTGATCACCGTGGTCGGCGCGGCGCTGCTGACCTGGGTCGAGCGTCGTCTGCTGGGTCTGTGGCAGGATCGTCACGGTCCCAACCGCGTCGGCCCGTTCGGTGCATTCCAGCTCGGCGCCGACATGATCAAGATGTTCTTCAAGGAAGACTGGCTGCCGCCCTTCGTCGACAAACTCACGTTTATTCTCGCGCCTGCGATTGCGATGAGTGCACTGCTGATCGCAATGGCCGTGGTGCCGATCACGCCGACCTGGGGTGTCGCCGATCTCGATATCGGGCTGCTGTTTTTTGTCGCGATGGCTGGTCTCGCCGTGTATGCGGCGATGTTCGCGGGCTGGTCCAGCAACAGTAAATATGCGCTGCTCGGCGGCATTCGCTCGACCGCACTGACGATCAGCTACGAAGTGTTCATGGGTATTGCGCTGATGGGGATCGTCGTGCAGACGGGCTCATTCAATATGCGCGACATCGTCGAAGCCCAGCGCGATCTCTGGTTTGTAGTACCGCAATTCCTCGGTTTTATCACCTTTGCCGTCGCCGGTGTCGCCGTCACCCACCGCGCGCCATTCGATACGCCTGAAGCCGAACAGGAACTCGCCGCCGGCTATCACACCGAATACTCGGGTTTGAAATGGGGCATGTTCTTCGTCGGCGAATACGTCGGAGTGGTGCTGATTTCGTCGATCATCGTGACACTGTTTTTCGGCGGTTACCTCGGCCCAGGTCCGGAGTGGCTCGCATTCCCCTGGTTTCTGTTGAAAACCGCGTTTTTCGTGATGATGTTTATCCTGATTCGCGCCGCGCTGCCGCGCCCACGCTACGACCAAATCATGTCTGCCGGCTGGAAATTCTGCCTGCCGCTGACCCTGTTGAATCTTCTCGCTACCGGCGCCGTCGTGCTGTGGCAGGCCGGTTGAGAAGGAGATAAAGATGAATCAACTCAGCGCAATTTTTGTCGGTATCTGGAGTCAGCTGCGCAGTATCGTGATGATCTTCGGTCACGCATTTCGCAAGCGCGACACCATTCAGTATCCCGAGCAGCAGGTGTATCTGCCGCCGCGTTACCGCGGCCGTATCGTATTGACGCGCGATCCCGACGGCGAAGAGCGTTGCGTCGCCTGCAACCTGTGCGCAGTCGCGTGCCCGGTCGGCTGTATCTCGCTGCAAAAAGCCGAGACTGAAGACGGTCGCTGGTACCCGGAATTTTTCCGGATCAATTTCTCGCGCTGTATTTTTTGCGGCATGTGCGAAGAAGCCTGCCCGACTACCGCGATCCAGCTGACGCCGGATTTCGAAATGGCCGAATACAATCGCCAGAATCTGGTGTATGAAAAAGAAGATCTGCTGATCGCGGGCACTGGCAAATACCACGACTACAACTTCTACCGTGTCGCAGGTATGGCGATCGCCGGCAAACCGAAAGGTGCCGCGCAACAGGAAGCCGAACCGATCAACGTAAAAAGTCTGTTGCCCTGATCAATCACAAGGCCAGCAACACAAGCATGGGAACACCAACGTGGAAATTGCGTTTTATATCGCCTCTGCCGTCGCCATCGTGTCGACTTTGCGCGTGATTACCAATACCAATCCGATACATGCGCTGCTGTATCTGATCATTTCGCTGCTGGCGGTCGCGTCGATTTTCTTCGCGATCGGTGCGCCCTTCGCCGGCATTCTCGAAATCATCGTCTACGCCGGCGCGATCATGGTGTTGTTCGTGTTCGTGGTAATGATGCTGAACCTCGGCGAGGCCGTCACCGAGCAGGAACGCAAATGGCTGAAACCGAAAGTGTGGATCGGTCCCGGTCTGCTCGCCGTGGTGTTGCTGGCACAAGTCGCTTATTCACTGCAGGGCGTGGGTATGCATCCGATCGGCGAAACCGTGATCGATGCGAAACAAGTCGGCATCGCGCTGTACGGCCCCTACCTTCTGGTCGTTGAACTCGCTTCGCTGCTGTTATTGGCCGCGCTGGTCGCGGCCTATCACCTCGGCCGCCACGACGAGAAAGAGTGAACCTATGAACTTTCTTCCGCCCATCATGATGGAACATGGCCTGATCCTCGCCACGATCCTGTTTACGCTCGGCCTCGTCGGCCTGCTGGTGCGTCGTAACATCTTGTTCGTCTTGATGTGCATCGAAATCATGATGAACGCCGCCGCACTGGCTTTTGTCGTCGCCGGCAGCCGCTGGGGTCAACCCGACGGCCAGATCATGTTTATTTTGATTCTGAGTTTGGCCGCCTCCGAAGCAAGTGTCGGCCTGGCGATCGTGTTCCAGCTTTATCGTCGTTATCACACCCTCGATATTGACGCAGCCAGCGAGATGCGCGGATGAGCCTTCTGTTCCTGACCTTCCTGTTTCCCCTGCTCGGCTTTGTACTGCTGGCCGGTGCGCGCGGCAAATTTTCCGAAAATACCGCGGCGCTGATCGGTGTCGGCTCCATGGGATTGTCCGCACTGACCGCCGCATGGGCAATTAGCGATTTTCTGTTGCACACACCGCTGCAGCACACACAAGAGCCCGGCGCGTTTACGCAAGTACTCTGGAGCTGGATGAACGTCGGCAATTTCGCATCGCAATTTGCGCTGCGTCTCGACGGTCTTTCGGCCACGATGCTCGGTGTCGTCACCGGCGTCGGTTTTTTTATCCATCTCTTTGCGTCCTGGTACATGCGCGGCGAAGAAGGTTATGGGCGTTTCTTCTCGTACATGAACCTGTTCGTCGCCAGCATGTTGTTCCTGGTGCTGGGCGACAACCTGCTGTTCCTGTATTTCGGCTGGGAAGGCGTCGGTCTTTGCAGTTACCTGCTGATTGGCTTCTATTACCAGAATCCCGCCAATGGTCGTGCCGCACGCAAGGCCTTTATCGTCACCCGCGTCGGCGATACCTTCATGGCGATCGGCCTGTTCATTCTGTTCCGCGAACTGGGCACGCTGAATATCCAGGAAATCCTGGCGCTGGTGCCGCAGCATTTCGAGAAAGGCAATCAGACCCTCACCATCGCCGCCTTCCTGCTGCTCGGCGGCGCGGTCGGTAAATCTGCACAACTGCCGCTGCAGACCTGGCTCGCCGATGCGATGGCCGGTCCGACGCCAGTCTCCGCACTGATTCACGCCGCGACGATGGTGACTGCCGGTGTTTATCTGATAGCCCGCACGCACACCGTGTTCGAATACGCCCCGCTCGCTCACGACTGGGTCGGTTATGTCGGCGCCGCCACGTTGCTAATGGCGGGTTTCGCTGCACTGGTGCAAACCGATATCAAACGCATCCTCGCGTATTCGACCATGAGTCAGATCGGCTACATGTTCCTGGCACTCGGTGCCAGTGCCTGGGGCGCGGCGATTTATCATCTGATGACACACGCGTTCTTCAAGGCGCTGCTGTTCCTCGCATCGGGCGCCGTGATTCTCGCTTGCCACCATGAGCAGAATATTTTCAAGATGGGCGGCCTGCGTAAAAAACTGCCGCTGGTGTACGCGTGTTTTGTCATCGGTGGCGCCGCACTCTGTGCAGTGCCCTTCATCACCGCGGGTTTCTATTCGAAAGACGAAATCCTGTGGCAGGCCTATTCCGGTGGCCATGTCGAACTGGCGATCGCCGGCCTGATCGGCGCGTTCATGACCTCGTTGTACACCTTCCGCCTCGTGTTCATCGTGTTTCACGGCAAGGAAAATACGCACGCGCACGCCGGTCACGGTATCTCGTACTGGTTGCCGCTCGCTGTATTGCTGGTGCTGTCGACATTCATCGGCGCGCTGATCCACCCGCCACTCGCCGGCGTGCTGCCCGCCTTCGCGCAAGCAAGCGAAACGACAGGCCTCGGCCAACATGCTTTCGAAACCCTGTCCGGCGCCATCGCCATCGCCGGTATTGCCCTCGCCGCGCTGTTGTTTCTCGGCGAACGCAAACTCGTGACGGCGATCGCCAGCAGCGGCCCCGGCAAATTGTTGTCGCGCTGGTGGTACGCCGCGTGGGGTTTCGACTGGCTCTACGACATGCTGTTCGTGAAACCGTTTGTCACCATCACCCGTTTGAATCGGCGCGATATATTCGACTGGATCGTTACCCAGATTCCGGTTGTTACGCGCTTCGGCCACGACACGTTGAGTTTGACCCAAACCGGTCGCGTGCGTTGGTACGCCGCCAGCATTGGGGCTGGAGCCGTGCTGGTATTGATCGTTGTGATGTGGTCGCGGCTGGCCGTTTGAGCATGGTTATTCAAAGTACGGCTGCATAAGCACAGTTCGTTAAAAAGAACGTCGGCGCTGTTTGTCGCCGCCCGAAACAAGAGACTGACATGATTCTGGTTTGGCTCATCCTGATCCCCTTTATCGGCGGCCTGCTGTGCTGGCAGGCCGAGCGCCTTCTCGGCCGCGGTTTCCCGCGCTGGATCGCACTCGCGTCGATGTCCCTCGTGTTGTTCCTGTCGGTGATGTTGTGGTTTCAGGGCGACTATTCATCGCTGGGAACGTCATCGCTGGGAGCGTCTCTGGCGAACGCGGCTGCCGGCGCGCCACCACAGTGGCAGGTTGAGTTTCAGGCCAGCTGGATTCCGCGTTTCGGCATCAGCATACACCTCGGCCTCGATGGCCTGTCGTTGCTGATGTGCATGCTGACCGGGCTGCTCGGCGTCATGGCCGTCGCCTGTTCGTGGAATGAAATCCAGCGCAACGTCGGCTTTTTCATGCTCAACCTGCTGTGGAATATCGGCGGCGTTATCGGCGTATTTCTCGCGCTCGATCTGTTCCTGTTTTTCTTCTTCTGGGAAATGATGCTGATCCCAATGTACTTCCTGATCGCGCTTTGGGGTCACAATTCCCCAACCGGTATGGGACGCGTGGGCGCTGCAACCAAATTTTTCA
>JBEVMI010000242.1:0-6974 GCA_040508685.1 Spongiibacteraceae bacterium | reverse complement strand
AACCATTGCGGTATAAAGCTACCTCAATTATTAATCCCGCCACCCGGGACAATGCCGAAGCCTCTCGGCGGCTGTTTGTACCCGGGCTGACGCATACAAAAACTGTACTTGTGAGGTCCACACCATGAAGCCTTTTGTTTTTAGCGCCGACTCCCACATCCGCGAGCCCTATGATCTGTTCACCAGCGCCATGCCGGAGCACCTGAAGCAGTTCGGCATCCACGTCGTCAAACACGAGAAATACCTCGACACCATGATCGGCGAGCAGATCTGCATCCGCGTGCCGATGGACTGGGGCAAAGACGGCTCGCAGGTGACCGACGAACGCTACGGCTCGAACAAGATCGACCTGCGCATCATCGACATGGACCGCGACGGCATTGACGCCGAGCTGATTTTCCCGTCGATGGGCCTCGTGCACTACATGATCGAAAACGAGGAAGCCGAGCTGATCTCGGCGCAGGCGTACAACAACTGGATCATCAAACACTTTGCGGACCACCGCGACCGCTTCGTGCCGGCCGCCATCATCCCGGTGCGCAACCTCGATAACGCGCTGGCCGAACTGAAGCGCTGCGACGAGCTGGGCTTCACCGCCGCCATGCTGCCGGTCGTGCCGTGCGACGGCATCCCGCTGTACAACACCGCCGCGTGGGACGCGCTGTTCCTGTACGCCGGCGAACATCACATCCCCCTGATCATGCATACCGGCACGGGTAAAGTGAATATTCGGGCTGCACGCGGACCGGGCGGGGCCCTGATCAACTACACCCGTCAGATGGAAGATGCCACCAACGCGATCATGTACATGATCGGCGGCGGCGTGCTCGATCGCAGCCCGAAAACCAAGGTGGTATTCGCCGAGTGCGGTGCGTCCTGGCTGGTGGGGCTGGGCGAACGTATGGACGAGGTCTACAACGGCCACTCGCACTTCATCAACCCGAAACTGAGCCGCATGCCCAGCCAGATCGTCAAAGATCAGATCGTGCTGGCGTTCCAGAACGACCGCAACTGCGTCCTCAACCGCGAAGCGATGGGCCTGGAAACGATGATCTGGGCCTCCGACTACCCGCACAAGGAAGGCACCTTCCCGCGTTCGCGCGAAGTCATCGCCAAGCTGTTCGAAGGCGTCGACATCAGCGAATCGGACAAGCGCGCCATCCTTGGCGAAACCGCCGCCAAGCTGTTCCGGATCGAGCCGAAGAGCCACGCTGCCTGATCTCGTCCAGGTCAGTCGACGGCCGGTAGGAGAAATCCACCGGCCGTTTTCATTTCGACATACCTTCACGTCGCTCCAACGTCCCGCGCTTCGGCGAAGACAGGACCGGCGCTTGCGCCGCATACCCCTGTGGTATCCTACCTCCCCATTTTTAAGCCGTCGTTTCCGAGGTGTTTCATGCCGGACTATCGCTCCAAAACCTCTACTGCCGGGCGCAATATGGCCGGCGCGCGTGCACTGTGGCGCGCCACCGGTATGAAGGACGGCGATTTTGGCAAACCCATCATTGCCGTCGCCAACTCATTTACCCAGTTCGTACCCGGCCATGTGCATTTGAAGGATCTCGGCCAGCTGGTTTGCCGCGAGATCGAAAAAGTTGGCGGGATCGCCAAAGAATTCAACACCATCGCAGTCGATGACGGCATCGCCATGGGTCACGACGGCATGCTCTACAGCCTGCCGAGCCGCGAGATCATCGCCGATTCGGTCGAGTACATGGTCAATGCGCATTGCGCCGATGCCATCGTCTGCATCTCCAACTGCGACAAAATCACCCCGGGCATGCTGATGGCCGCAATGCGCCTGAACGTCCCGGTGGTATTCGTCTCTGGCGGTCCGATGGAGGCCGGCAAGACCAAACTGGCCGAACACAAACTCGATCTGGTCGACGCCATCATCATCGGCTCCGACCCCAACGCCAGCGACGAGCAAGTCGACGAATACGAACGCTCGGCCTGCCCGACTTGCGGCTCCTGCTCCGGCATGTTCACCGCCAATTCGATGAACTGCCTGACCGAAGCGCTCGGCCTCAGCCTGCCCGGCAACGGCACCGTGCTGGCAACCCACAGCGACCGCCGCGCTTTATTCGAACGCGCCGGGCAAATCATCGTCGAGATCACCCGCCGTTATTACGAGAAAGACGATACCTCGGTGCTGCCGCGCAACGTCGCCAGCTTCAAGGCCTTCGAAAATGCCATCAGCCTCGATATCGCGATGGGCGGCTCGACCAACACCATCCTGCATCTGCTCGCAGCGGCACAGGAGGGTGAAATCCCGTTCACGATGAAGGACATCGACCGGCTGTCGCGCAAGGTGCCGCAGTTGTGCAAGGTCGCGCCGAATACGCCGAAATACCACATTGAAGACGTGCACCGCGCCGGCGGCGTTATGGCCATCCTCGGTGAAATGGACCGCGCCGGCCTGCTGCACCACGACGTACCCACCATTCACAGCAAAACCATGCGCGCAGCGCTGGCGCAGTGGGACATCATGCAGACGCAGGACGAGTCGGTCCGCACTTTCTACAAAGCCGGCCCCGCCGGCATCCCGACCCAGGAAGCGTTTTCGCAGAGCACGCGCTGGCCGAGTCTCGATAACGATCGCGCGCAGGGCTGCATCCGCACGCTCGGCCACGCCTACAGCAGCGAAGGCGGCCTCGCGGTATTGCACGGCAACATCGCGCTCGACGGCTGCGTGGTGAAAACCTCCGGTGTCGATGATGACCTGCTGGTGTTCGAAGGTCCGGTGCACCTCTGCGAAAGCCAGGAAGGCGCAGTCGAGAACATCATCAACGACAAGGTGCAGGCGGGCGACGTCGTCGTGATTCGCTACGAAGGCCCGAAAGGCGGCCCCGGCATGCAGGAAATGTTGTATCCGACCAGCTTCCTGAAATCGAAGGGACTCGGCAAAGCCTGCGCGCTGCTGACCGATGGTCGTTTCTCGGGCGGAACTTCCGGTCTGTCGATCGGTCATGTTTCGCCGGAGGCGGCATCGGGCGGCGCGATCGGCTTGTTGAAAAATGGCGATCGCATCCGCATCGATATCCCGCAGCGCACTATCGACGTGCTGCTCAGCGACGATGAACTCGCGCAGCGCCGCACCGAGATGTGCGCGAAGGGCGCCGCCGCGTGGCTGCCCGAAGAAGTCCGCCCGCGGAAAGTGTCAGTGGCACTGAAGGCCTACGCGAAGATGGCGACCAGCGCCGACAGGGGCGCCGTGCGCGACATCAGTCAACTCGATTAACCCTTGCACCCAGCGGTCGGGTGCCGTTCCCGCTAGCTCCGGCCAATAGATGATTTCAGATACCGCAACAGCCAGCCCAGCGCGCCCACCGCGCGTGCGGCTGCCTATTGCCTTAAAAATGGCGACGCTGATTACGGTGCTGCTGGTATCGGGCATGGGGACGCTGGCGGTGCTGGTGGTGCGCAACCAGCAGGCGCTGATCCGCTCGCATATCGAAGATTTCGGTCAGCTGATCACTTCGCAACTTGCACTCACGGCGACCGAACCCGTCTTTACCGACCAGCATTACGAATTGGCCGCCTTGGTGAAACGTTATACCGCCAATCCGCGCGTGCTCGGTGCCGCGATTTACGACAACAACGGCAACATCATTGCAAGTGCCGGCGAGGAGCCGGGCTTCGACAATCTGCCGCGGCCGGGCGAAGCCGTGGAGCGCACACTCGGCGTCGGCGGCAGCCATCCCCATGCGGCCATTGTCATCAGCGCACCGGTGACATTCCGTGGCACCGTCGCCGGCAAGGTGGCCCTCGCGCTGTCGCGGCAGGCACTCGACAACGCGCAGCGCACCATCGTCGTCAACACCGCCGTCATCACGGTTCTGCTTAGCATCGCGATTTGCCTGGTCGCGATTTATCTCGGCAAACGCATGGCGCGTCCGATTCATTCGCTGGTCGATGCGACCCGCCTGCTGCAGCGCGGCGAATTTCTGCAGCTGCCGAAACGCCGCGGCGATGAATTCGACAACTTGTTCGACGCCATCAATCTGATGGGGGAAGGACTGGTGCGCAAAACCCAGGTCGAAAATATTTTGCGCCAGTGCCTCGACCAGAATGTCGCCAACAAATTGCTCGACCAGATCGAACCGGTCGCGCTCGGCGGCAACCAGGTCAGCGCCACGGTTCTGTTTGCAGACATTGTCGGTTTTACCTCGCTGTCGGAAAAATTATCGCCGGAGCAGGTTGGCGAGTTTCTGTCCGAAATATTTCATTACCTCGACGAATGCGCGCGCGCCTATGGCGGCACCGTCGATAAATTTATCGGCGACGCGGTGATGGTGATTTTTGGCGCGCCGCATACCGATCCGGAACACGCCTATCACGCCGTCGCCTGCGCTGTGCTCATGCAACAGGTGATGCAACGCGTCAACGCACAGCGCACCCAGCGCGGCGAACCCGGTGTGCAATTGCGCGCCGGCCTCAACAGCGGCGAGATGCTGGCTGGCTTGATGGGGTCGACTCAGCGTATGGAGTACACCGTGGTCGGCGACGCCGTGAATCTGGCGTCACGCCTGTGCAACGAAGCCAGGCCCGGTGAAATTGTCGTGTCGGCGCCGCTGTACCGCGCACTGAAGGGACGCGACGGCCTGCGCGCCGCCAGCCCGCGCCGCATTCGCATCCGCGGCAAAAGCGAGCCGGTAACCATTTGCAGCATTCTCGATGTATCCCACAGCGGCATCCCGGATATGGATGAGTGGCTGAGCGGTGTGTTGTGGCAGGGTGAGCCGGCTTGATCCGTATCCGCCTTTTTTGCAGCGCGCTTATCGTTGCCTGTGCTGTCAGCGCCTGCAGCCCGACCAAACCCGCTCCGCTTGTCGACGTGCAGGCTCTGCGCGCACAACATCAATACCTCACCGCACTCACGGCACTGGAACAGCAGCGCGCCAGCAATCCCGCCTACCTGCAGCAGCGCCAGGCACTGCTGGAGGCGGCGACGTTATATCAATCGCAACTGCTGCAGTCGCTGCGCGCGGCGATGGACCAGCAGGATTATGCAAATGCCCAAAAAACGCTGGAGGCCGCACTGCCGCAATTGCCGCCCAATGCCGAACTGACGGCATTCAGCGCCGAATTCGACCGCGCCCGCATGCGTTATGTGCAGGACAAACTCGACGATCTTTACCAGCTGCGCGGCGAACATCTGTTAAAAGAACAACCGCTGTATCAATCGCTGCAGGGTTTCACCGGCGACTATGATCTGCAGATCGCCGTCGCTCGCTATCAGGCCGACGCCGAATACTTTTCGAAATTGCTGGCGGCGGCCGGTGCGCTGGCCATGCAGCGCGAGGATTACGCCGCTGCGCTAAAATATTTGACCACTGCCAACCAGCTGCACCCGGCAGCAGAGTTCACCAGCGCGATCGAAGCGACCACGCGTGCCTACGACGCGCGCCGCGAACGCGAAAAGCAGAATCGCACCAGCGAACGCGAGCAGCGTTACAAAAAGCAGGAAAACGTATTGCAGGCAGCGCTCGCAAAGCAGGATTTCCAGCAGGCGCGGATACAACTGAATGCGCTACGCGATATCGGCCTGCACCTCGCCGAGGTCGAGCAGTATCGGCGAAACCTCCATGAAGCCGTCGACCACTATGTCGCCGAACAGATCGATGCCGGCAATAAACACTATGCCGAAGGCCATATCGAAGACGCGTTGAAAAACTGGAACAATGCCAGCGCCTTGCAGCTGACACCCGAATTGAAAGAACGAATCGAAAAAGCGGAAAAATTTATTCAGCGTTACGAAAACCTGAAACAGCAACCGGTGACGCGGTCTCGTTAGCGCCGCGGCATCCACCTTGAATCTTTTTGCGACACGATCCTGATGACAATGCCGATAGCCATGCCGATGACAATCTATCCATGGACAATCCATCCATGAAAGTGCCCAAACGTCTTGAACCGCTGATCACCGACGGGCTGATCGACGAAGTGCTGCGACCGTTGATGAGCGGCAAGGAAGCCGCCGTTTATGTGGTGCGCTGCGGCGAAGAAATGCGCTGCGCCAAAGTCTACAAGGAGGCCAACAAACGCAGTTTTCGGCAAGCCGCGGTTTATCAGGAAGGCCGCAAGGTGCGCAATACGCGGCAGGCCCGCGCGATGGCCAGCGGCTCTAAATACGGGCGCAAGGAAACCGAGGAAGCGTGGCAGAGCGCCGAGGTGGCGGCATTGTTCAAACTGGCTGCGGCCGGCGTGCGCGTGCCGAAACCATTCGACTTTCTCGACGGCGTGTTATTGATGGAACTGATTACCGACGCCGACGGCAACGCCGCACCGCGGCTCAACGATGCCGCGCTCACCATCGAGCAGGCGCAGCAATATCACGACTTTCTGATTCAGCAGATCGTGCTGATGTTGTGCAACGGCCTAGTGCACGGCGACTTGTCGGAATTTAACGTGCTGGTCGACGGTGACGGTCCGGTCATCATCGATCTGCCGCAGGCGGTCGACGCCGCCGGCAACAACCACGCCTTCTCCATGCTCGAACGCGACGTCGGCAATATGTCGGCGTATTTCGGGCAGATGATTCCGGAACTGAAAACACGCAAGTACGCGAAAGAAATGTGGGCGCTGTATGAGGCCGGCAATTTACTCCCCACCACGGCGTTGACCGGCGACTTCGACGAGCCGGAAATCAGCGCCGATGTCGATGCCGTGTTGCGCGAAATTGAAGCAGTGCGCATTGAAGCCATGCGGCGGCAAGCGGCGCG
The DNA here is from genome assembly GCA_040508685.1 of Spongiibacteraceae bacterium. Taxonomy (GTDB): domain Bacteria; phylum Pseudomonadota; class Gammaproteobacteria; order Pseudomonadales; family CAMLJR01; genus CAMLJR01. Next base: position 249 of record JBEVMI010000242.1, on the reverse strand, counting down.
CGATGCCGATCCGGACGCGAAGGAGGAAGTCACCCCGCCGTGGCAGTCGTGACGGTGTTCTTGCGATAGACCACCAGATCGTAGGCAAACGTTGCCAGTGTTGCCGCCGGCACCGCTTCGCGTTTTATGGTTTGCCATAACGTCCAATCAATCGCCGGAAAAAACGCATCGCCTTCGACGTCCGCCTGCACTTCGGTGACATACAAAAGATCCGCGAGCGGCAATGTCTGCCGATAAATCTCCGCACCG
>JBEVMI010000233.1:0-4087 GCA_040508685.1 Spongiibacteraceae bacterium | reverse complement strand
GTATCGGGCTAACGAGCCTGTAGAAAATCAGTACGCTAGCGCACACAAAATTAAAGCGAGAGGCGCCGCAAAAATTGGTTCCAGTGTGCTGCTGTTGATTGGTGTCGAATATCGAGCCCGATTCTGGAGAGTTCTTTGCGCGCGACGATGCACCAAGGCTGTTGAGCGTGCCTCCAGATAGTCCCCCACTTGAATCCAGCTGTCTATGGACGTGGCTGGACCGCCTTGGACAGGTGATTGGCTGGAGGCCGCGTATTTACTGGGTTTTGTGGACGGTGTTGGATGTTGCTGGAAGTGTTAGTGGTGCGCCCGGCGGGATTCGAACCCACGACCCCTGCCTTCGGAGGGCAGTACTCTATCCAGCTGAGCTACGGGCGCAAATTACAGCGATTTCCCGGCGCGTTTGCCGGGCCGCGAATGATAACCGCGGCGGTCATGCGCGTCCACGCCGCCGCAAATGGCATTTGGTTTGATAGGGGCATCTGGCTATAATCCGCGGCGCTTTCCTCGGTCTGCGCCCGACTCCCTGTGAGGACCCCCCTTGTGAACAAATTGTTGTCCAAGCTTTCGCCCAAACGTTTATCCAAAAAAAGCGCACTGTTGCTGGCCGTGTTCGGCCTGGGTGCGGTGTTGAGTGTTTCCAGCTACGCCGTGACCGACAAGCAAAAAAAGGATATCGAGGCGCGCATCAAGCCGGCCGGCTCGCTCTGCCTGGAGGGTGACAGCACCTGTGGCGCCGCGGTTGCTGCCGGCGGTGCGCCGAAGTCGGCGCAGCAGGTTTACGACGCCACCTGCAATATGTGCCACGGCGCCGGAATCGGCGGTGCGCCGAAAACCGGTGACAAGGCCGCGTGGCAAGCGCGTATCGCGCAGGGTGCGGACAAGCTACATACCCACGCGATCATGGGCCTTAATGCGATGCCGCCGAAAGGTACCTGTGCTTCTTGCTCGGATGATGAAATCAAGGCGGCGGTCGATTTTATGGTCGCCAAGAGCAAGTAAATCAGGGCGCGTTTTTGCCTTGATGAAGCGGTAAACATGCAGGAATAAAAAAGGCCGCTCGATGCGGCCTTTTTTATGGGTTGGGTTTTTGGATGGTGACGGCTTCAGCGATCGCCATCCTGCTCTTGCGGCATTAGCGGCCCACGCAGGTCCACCGGCGGCGTGCTGCGCTTTTTGCGGTAGTTGATATTGAGCATTTCCACCGCCAGGGAGAACGCCATAGCAAAGTAGATATAAGCCTTCGGAATGTGCAGCCCGAAGCCTTCGCCCATCAGCGCGAAACCGACCAGGATCAGGAAACTCAGCGCCAGCATCTTGATGGTGGGATGACGTTCGACGAATTCGGCGATCGCTTTCGCCGCAAACATCATCACGCCGACGGCGATCACGATGGCGAGCACCATCACCGGCACGTGATCGGCCATGCCGACGGCGGTGATGACCGAGTCCAGCGAAAACACGATGTCGATAATCGCGATTTGCACCAGCGTCGAGGCGAAAGCGGCTTTGGCTGTGGTCTTGCCGCTGGCTGCGTCGCTTTCGCCCTCCAGGCTGGCGTGAATTTCGTGCGTGCTTTTCCACAGCAGAAACAGACCTCCGCCCAGCAGAATCAGATCGCGTCCGGAAACCGGTTTATCGAACACGGTGAATAACGGGTCGACCAGACCCATGACCCAGGCCAGTGACAGCAACAACAGGATGCGGGTAAACATCGCGAGGCCGAGGCCCATAATCCGCGCGGAGTGTTGCTGGGCCTTCGGCAGGCGGCTGACCAGGATCGAAATGAAAATGATGTTGTCGATGCCGAGTACAATTTCGAGCGCTGTCAATGTCGCCAGCGCGACCCAGGCATCGGGAAGAAAAATCCAGTCGAACACCGCAGTGTCTCCTTCAGTGAAAAATCGTCGGGGAGTATACGGCCCGCACGGACAAAAGTAAGTCGTCAGTCGAACAGGTTGCGCAGACCGGCCAGGGTTTCGCGCGCGCGGGTTTTGGTCTGCTCCGGATCAGGGGCGTCGCGCCCCTCCCAGATAACGTCGTCGGCCGGCAGTTCAGCGAGGAAGCGGCTCGGTTCGCAGCTTTGCATTTCACCATACTGTTTGCGGCGCGCACAGAACGTCAGCGTCAGGGTTTTGCGCGCACGGGTGATACCGACATAACAGAGCCGGCGTTCCTCTTCGATCTGGCCGTCTTCGATACTGTTGCGATGCGGCAGGATTTCCTCTTCCACGCCGATCATGTACACGTGCGGAAATTCCAATCCCTTCGCGGCGTGCAGTGTCATCAGTTGCACGCTGTCGGCGTTTTCGTCGTCCTCGGCCTGACGTTCCAGCAAATCGCGCAGGATCAGTTTGGTGATGGCGGCTTCGATGCCGGCGTCGTTGTTGTTAGTGATCTCGCTGTCGTCATTCCCGTCTACATTGTCGCGCTCGATGGAGCGCTGCAGGCTGTCGACCAGCGTCGTCACATTCGCAAACCGGCGGTCGGCGACGCTGGGGCTGGAGCTGTTCTGCAACAGCCAGCCGTGATAGTCGATGTCCTGCAGCATCTGCTGGATGCCGGCGATGGCGTCGTCGCCCTGGATGCGGCGGCGCGTCGCTTCGAGCCAGTGCATGAATTCCTGCAGGCGGGTGAAAGCCGCCTCCGGCAATTGGCTGGCGACGCCGAGTTCGGCGCTGGCGGCGTGCATGCTGATGCCGCGTTCGTTGGCGTAGAGCCCGAGTGTTTCCAGTGTCGAGGCACCGAGCTTGCGGCGCGGCACGTTGACGATGCGCAAAAAGGCGTTGTCGTCATCGGGATTGATCAGCAGCCGCAGATACGCCATCACGTCCTTGATTTCGTTGCGCGAAAAAAACGACGTGCCGCCACTGAGTCGATACGGCACCTGGCTTTCCTGCAATTTGATTTCGAGCAGACGCGACTGGTGATTGCCGCGATACAAAATCGCAAAATCCTTGTAGTGCGCCTTGCGCCGCAATTGCAGGTCGAGAATTTCGGCGACGATACGATCGCACTCCGCCTCTTCATTGCTGCAGCGCAAAATGCGCAGCGGATCGCCGGGGCCGTATTCACTCCACAGTTTTTTCTCGAAGACGTGGCCGTTGTTCGCAATCACGGTATTTGCCGCGCGCAGGATGCGGCCGGTGGAGCGGTAATTCTGTTCGAGTTTGACGACTTTCAGATGTGGGTAGTCGGTTTGCAGCTGGATCAGATTTTCGGGGCGGGCACCGCGCCACGCGTAAATCGACTGATCGTCGTCGCCGACCACGGTCAGCCCCTGGCGCTGCCCGACCAGCAATTTCACCAGCGCGTACTGCGCGCCATTGGTGTCCTGGTATTCATCGACCAGCAGATAGCGGATGCGGTTCTGCCACGCTTCGAGCACATCCGGATGACTCTGGAACAATTCCACCGGCCGCAAAATCAGATCATCGAAATCGACCGCGTTGTACGCCATCAGCGCACGGCGATAACGCACATAAGCCTGTGCGCACAACATGTCGGCGGGGCCGATCGCGGTCGCGACCGCTTCATCCGGGGTGATCAGCGCATTTTTCCAGTGCGAAATGCGCTGCGCGATGGTGCCGGCCTGATCGGAATCGCCGCCGTGCTCCGCGATCAATAAATCCTTGATCAGCGCCTGGGCATCTTCGGCATCGAAAATCGAAAAACCAGCCTTGAAGCCGAGCTTGCGGTGTTCGCGCCGGAGGATATTCAGGCCCAGGTTGTGAAAGGTGGAAACCGTCAGGCCTGCCGCCTGCGGACCCTTCACCAGCGCGCTGACGCGCTCCTTCATTTCGCGCGCGGCTTTATTGGTAAAGGTGACCGCCGCGATATGGCGGCCCTGATAACCGCACTGCTCGATCAGGTAGGCGACCTTGCGGGTGATTACGCTGGTTTTGCCGCTGCCGGCACCGGCCAGCACCAACAGCGGACCATCGATGTAATGCACGGCTTCGCGCTGGCGGGGGTTTAACGCATTCACGGCAAATAAAGTCTGAATCGAGGCGGGGGCGGGGCGCGGATTGTAACAGTCGGGGGGATTGGTTCGGAGGCGGATCGGGCTTGTGACGCAGTTCAAATT
>JBEVMI010000210.1:0-8384 GCA_040508685.1 Spongiibacteraceae bacterium | reverse complement strand
CACGGAATAGTTTTGGTCGTCGAGCCTTGCTCCCAATGAATGAGCACCCCTCGTTTCCGCGCGCGCGATGACACCCAGCTGCACGGGACCGTGGCGTTCGATTCGCACACTGCTCTGCGCATAACGTTCAGCTTTATCGAAGTAGGTTTTGATGCCTTCGTTTTTGGCGCCGGCCAGCCACAATTCACCGCCCGGGCGCAGTCCTGTCAGCGCCGCGTTGATGACGTGATGCACGACGGCCTTTTCCTTGGACACGCGATAGATCACGCGATCAAACGAAGCTTCGGGCCAGGCGGTGAAATCGAAATCGTTGAGCGCGATGTCGAAACCGCGCCACTGCAAATCGCGAAACACATCGCAGCGATTCGTCAGCACGCACAGCCCCGGTTGTGGGGGCACCATCGCCAGCAGGGTTTCGTCGAGCTGTTCATCGACCACCCACAGGCTGTCGGCAACCGCTGGTGCCAGCGCGGCGAGCAGGGGACGAAATGCGCGATCGGACATAGGGATTACACGACAAAAAAACGGAGGGCGCATTGTAAACGCACAACTACGGCGCCGCTCCCAGGTTGCCTCGGTCGCCGGCAGATGATTTACTCGCGCCATGCTGATCAACATCCACCAAAAGGCCCGTCGTTATCTCGCGCTGCTGATGCTGGCACTGGCGGCGTTGCTCGCGCAGCCATTGCAGGCGCAACACGATCACCGCGGGCCGGCTTCGCACGCGCAGGAAACCACCGTCGACGCGCATTGTCCGCAACACGCAGTGACACCGTCCCAGCCCGAACCACCGTCCACTCACACCGATCACAGCTGCCAATGCCTGGCGGCGTGCGCCAGCGCCGCGGTAGCTATCGCTACGACTGCGGTGCCGCCACCGCTGTTTATGGCAAGTCCACCGCGCTGCTCATTTCACGCCGCACCGTTGCCGTTTTCCGCCCCCGTCCCGCCGTACCGCCCGCCGATCCATACCGCCAGCGTCTGACTCACAGCGACAGTAGCCGGCGTGTTGCCCGCACTGTCCCTCAAGATTGCTTACCAAGGTATGACCATGAACGCATTTATTTCACGCCGACGTTTTGTGCAGGGACTCGGCATTGGCGGCGTAACGCTCGCCTCCGGACTGCCCGCCACCAAGGTCCACGCGCGGGTACTGGACTCCCAATACACGCTGCACGGTCGCGACCACGCACTGCGCATCGACACGCTGCCGGTGAATTTCACCGGCAGAACGCGGCCCGCCGTAGCGGTCAACGGTTCGCTGCCGGCGCCGATCCTGCGCTGGCGCGAGGGCGACAGCGTCCGCATCGACGTCACCAATCGGCTCGACACACTCACCGCCATTCACTGGCACGGTATCGTGCTGCCCTATCAGATGGACGGCGTGCCGGGTATCAGCTTTCCCGGCATTCATCCCGGCGAAACCTTTCGCTATGAATTCGAGCTGCGCCAAAGCGGCACCTACTGGTATCACGGCCACGCCGGCTTCCAGGAGCAGCTCGGACTCTACGGCGCGATCATCATCGAGCCACGCGCTAGCAATGACTCCCTTTGCGAAAGCCGCTGCGAACGCGACTACGTGGTGATGTTGTCGGACTGGAGCGACGACACGCCCGAACACGTGCTGTCGCGCCTGAAAAAAGATCCGGCGTACTACAACTATCACCAGCGCACCGTCGCCGACAGCTGGGACGATATTCGCGAAAAAGGGCTAGTGAATGCGTGGCGCGAACGTTCGATGTGGAATGCGATGCGCATGAGCGATCGCGATCTCGCCGACGTCACCGGTGCGACCTACAGTTTTTTGATGAACGGCCATACACCGAACTCCAACTGGACCGGACTGTTCAAGGCCGGCGAACGTGTGCGCCTGCGTTTTATCAATGCCGCAGCGATGACGTTTTTCGACGTGCGCATTCCCAACCTGTCGATGCGTGTGATTGCCGCCGATGGCAATCCGATCGAGCCGGTCAGCGTTGATGAATTTCGTATCGGTAATGCAGAGACGGTCGACGTCATCGTCGAACCCAAAGCCGACATGGCCTACACGATTTTTGCGCAGGCGCTGGACCGTTCCGGTTTTGCACGCGGCACACTGACCAGCGACCCGGCGCTGATTGCGGAAATTCCGGCGCTGGATGCAGCGCCCATTCTCAGTCATAAAGAGATGGGCATGGGCGACGCGCACGCTGCGCACACCTCGCACAATACGTCAGCGATGGCGAATTACGCCGGCGTGGACCACAGCGCCCATCAGGCGCAAAACCCCACGCGCCATGAAATAGACAAACTCGGCACCGCTATCGCGAAAAATAATCCGGGCGTCGATATGCGCGCCGACAATCCGCAACCGCGCCTCGACGATCCCGGCATTGGCCTGGGCAACAACAATCGCCGCGTGCTGACCTATGCCGATCTGGCGCATCGCGACATGACTCCCGACATGCGCGAACCCGAACGCGAAATCGAACTGCATATCACCGGCAATATGGAGCGTTACATGTGGTCGTTCGACGGCGTGTCGTACGCCGATGCCGAACCGCTGCACTTCAGGCTCGGCGAACGGCTGCGCATCACGCTGATCAACGACACGATGATGTTTCACCCGGTGCATCTGCATGGCATGTGGAGCGATCTCGAAACCGGCAACGAACATCACCTGCCGCGCAAACACACGCTCGCCGTCAAACCCGGCGAAAAACTGAGTTATCGCGTCACTGTTGATGCACCGGGCGCGTGGGCCTATCACTGCCACCTGATGTATCACATGGAGCTGGGCATGTTCCGCAAGGTGGTGGTGGCATGAACCTCGCGACGAAACACCTCAAACTCTTCGCGCTTTTTTCCAGCGCCATCGCTGCCCATGCGTTGGCCGACACGGCCGCGCAACCCGGCATGCACGGCGACCACATGATGGCGGCGCCGAACTATTCGAAAATCATGCTGGATAAATTCGAAGCCGGCGACGACGACACGCAGGCCTGGGACATTCAAGCCTGGTACGGCGGCGACCTCGACAAACTCTGGATCAAATCGGAAGGCGAACGCAGCGAAGGCAACACCGAAACCGCCGAACTGCAAATCTTGTACAGCCGCGCCATTTCACCATTCTTCGATGCCCAGATCGGCGCGCGCCACGATTTTCAGCCGACACCAGCACGCGACTGGCTGGCTCTCGGCTTGCAAGGACTCGCGCCGTATTTCTTCGAAACCGAAGCGACGTTATTTATCGGTACCGAGGGTCGCAGCGCGCTGCGTTTGAAAGCCGAATACGAATTGCTGTTTACGCAAAAACTGATCCTGTCACCCGAAGTTGAAATGAATCTGTACGCCGAGGATGATCCGCAAACCGGTGTTGGCAACGGCCTGTCCGATCTCGAGTTCGGCCTACGCCTGCGTTATGAAATCGTGCGGGAATTCGCGCCCTATATCGGCGTGGTGTGGACACATCAGTACGGTGACACCGCCGATTTCAGTCGCGCACACGGCGACGACGCCAGCGCTGTGCAGTGGGTCGCGGGGATCAGGGCCTGGTTTTAATCGACCGGTTTTTAATTGGCAAAAAGGCGAGGGATCGAACATGCGCAATTTTTTTCAAACGACGGAAACGATCGGTACTTCCGGCCAACCCACGCGCGAGGAATTTGCCGACATCGCGCGGCAGGGTTATCGCACCGTGATCAATCTTGCGATGCATGATTCCGACTATGCGCTTGCCGATGAGGGCAGCGTGGTCGCCAGCCTGGGCATGACCTACATCCATCTGCCGGTGCCATTCGATGCACCGACGCGCGATCATCTCGCTGCATTCATGGCTTTCATGCGCGCGGTGGAAGCACAAAAAGTGTGGGTGCACTGCGCGATGAACATGCGCGTATCGGCATTTATGTATCACTATCTGGTGCTGGACAAAGGCGTGACACCGGCGCAGGCCAAAAATCCCATCCTGCAAATCTGGGAGCCGACCATGGCGCCGGCTTGGCGGCAGTTTCTGGCACTGACGCAAACCGGGCCGGAATTGCCATGATCGAAATCCGCAACGCCGCGCTCGCCGACCTGCCCGCCATCGCCGCCGTGCAGCACCTGTGTTACGACGAACATTTCCTGGAAAGCCACGAATCGTTTCACAGCAAACTCACCGCGACCGCAACCACCTGCTGGCTGGCATTGCGCAACGACAAAACTCTCGGCTACCTGATCACGCTGCCGGTCAGCACGGCCACCTTCCCGGCACTCGACGCGCCGGCCTTTGAAATCTGCGCGCGACCCGAGTTGTTATATATCCACGATCTCGCCATAACGCCCGAAGGACGTGCATTCGGACTCGGCAAACAATTGCTCGAATGCGCTCAGCAAACTGCGATTGCACGGGCAATACCGCGCGCGGGGTTGATTGCAGTACAAGCTTCCGCGGATTATTGGACGCGTCACGGATTCGTGCCGGTCGACGCCAGTGCGCGTGGGCTGTCGGAAAAAGTGGCGAGCTTCGGTGACGATGCCTGCTATATGGAAAAAAGCCTGCGCTGAATTTTCCCGAAAAAATTACGACGCATCTCGGTAGCCGATGTTATCCATTCACCCGCGCCAGCAATTCCTCGATGTCGCGGGTTATATCCAGCGGCTTCACTTTCGGCGCATAACGTTTGACGAGCAGACCCGAACGGTCGACGAGAAATTTGGTGAAATTCCATTTGATCGACTGCGTACCGAGCAATCCCGGCGCGGCGGCTTTCAGATGGCGATACAGCGGATGGGTCTGCTCGCCATTGACGTCGATTTTTTCGAACATCGGAAAATTCACGCCGTAGTTTTTTTCGCAGAACGCGCCAATTGCATTCGCATCGCCCGGCTCCTGCTGACCGAATTGATTGCACGGAAAACCGAGCACGGCAAAACCCTGTTCGCGATAACGTTCGTACAACTGCTCCAGCTCCTGATACTGCGGCGTGAAACCACATTTGCTGGCGGTATTCACGATCAGCAGTACCCTGCCGGAATAATCCGCGAGCGATACCGGCTCGCCGCTCAAGCTGTGTGCAGAAAATTCATAAACTGACGCTGACATGTCCCGACTCCTTATTGGGTTTATTGCTGACGAGTGCCAAAAAAATACGTACTGGGCCAAAAACAATGCGGTAGAAATACCACGTTCGCGATATTGCCGGCACTCGGTATCAGGCGTAAGGTCGGGTCATGACTTCCGACAGCAGACATTCCCCATCCGGAGGTAAGCCATCATGACCGAACACGTCTACAAAACCATCGAGCTGACCGGCTCATCTTATGCGGGTATCGAAGACGCCGCCCAGAAAGCGGTGGATCGCGCCGGCAAGACCCTGCACAACCTGCGCTGGTTCGTCATCACCGACACCCGCGGTGTTGTCGATCGCGATTCAAAACTGCTATGGCAGGTGACGATCAAGGCCGGCTTTACTCTGGACGAGTGAGTCAGGCCTGCAATAAAAAATATCGACGTCAGATTACCGACCCGATTTCCGCAGCAGTCAACGCCCGATACTGACCTTCAGCGAGGTCGGGATCGAGCGCGATGACACCGACACGTTCGCGATGCAGTTTCACCACGGCATTGCCGATCGCGCCGAACATGCGTTTGACCTGGTGATATTTGCCTTCGCTGATACGCATGCGCGCGGTATGTGGATCGATAATCTCCAGAAATGCTGGTTTCAGACGCGTTTTCTCGCTGTGAAGAAATAGCCCGCGCTCGAACTGCGCAACCGCCGCTTCCGGGATCGGCTCCGCCGTCTGCAGCCAGTAGGTTTTGTCGCAGTCGCGACGCGGTGCGGTAATTCGATGCGACCAGACACCGTCGTCGGTCAGCAGCACCAGTCCGGTGGTATCGATATCGAGGCGACCGGCGATATGCAGCGCCTCGACGTTGTCCTCATCCAGCAAATCCAGCACGGTCAAATGCTGGCGGTCGCGCGCGGCGCAGACGTAACCCTCGGGTTTGTGCAGCATAAAATATCGCGGCGCCGCCGCGCGCAATTTCTGTCCGACAAGCGTCACCGCAGCATCCGCGGCAACGTCGAACTGCGGATCGCGAATCACCTGTCCGGCGACCGCGACATCGCCGTCCTTGATCGCGCGTTTGGCATCGCTGCGCGACAGGTCCGTCACCCCCGCCAGGTATTTGTCCAGCCGCATCGAACGGCGTCCTCAGTGCTCGCGCGTCGCGCGGAATTTCACGTCGGGCCAGCGTTCTTCCATCAGCGCCAGATTGACGCGGGTCGGCGCCAGATACGTCAGATGTCCGCCACCGTCAATCGCGAGACCGTCTACCGCCTTGATTTTAAAGTCGTCGAGTTTTTTCACGTCATCGCACTCGACCCAGCGCGCGGTGTAGACATTGATCGGCTCGTACATCGCTTCAACTTTATATTCATCTTTCAGGCGATACGCGACCACTTCAAACTGCAATTGACCCACCGCACCGACGATGATGTCGGAATTGCGCGTCGGGAAAAATACTTGCGTCGACCCCTCCTCCGATAATTGTTTGAGGCCGGTCTGCAATTGTTTCGACTTCATCGGATCTTTCAGGCGGATGCGCCGAAACAATTCCGGCGCAAAATGCGGCACACCGGTGTACTTCAATAATTCGCCAGCCGTGAAAGTGTCGCCGATCTGGATCGTGCCGTGATTGTGCAGGCCGATGATGTCGCCGCTGTAGGCTTCTTCGGTCAGAGCGCGTTCGCCGGCTTTGAATGTCACCGCGTCGGCGATGCGCACTTCCTTGCCGAGGCGCACGTGAAATAATTTATTGCCCTGTTCGTATTTGCCCGAACAAATGCGCAGGAAGGCAATGCGGTCGCGGTGTTTCGGGTCCATGTTCGCCTGGATTTTAAAAACAAATCCGGAAAACTTTTCCTCCTTCGGCTCGACGTAACGCGTGTCGCCCTTGTTTTCGACCAGTGCCGCGCGCGGCTGCGGTTCCGGCGCCCACTGCACAAATCCGTCGAGCATTTCACGCACGCCGAAATTGCCGAGCGCGGTGCCAAAAAATACCGGCGTCAGTTTTCCCGCGAGATATTTGTCGAGATCGAATAAATGACTGGCGCCGCGCACCAGCTCGATCATTTCCGCAAAACTCGCCGCATCGTCGCCCAGCAACTGTTTCGCTTCGGCGCTATCCAGACCGTTGATCTGAATATCGTCGGAAATGGTGTGGCCCTGGCCCTTCTGGAAAACGTGAATGGTGTCGGTATACAAATTGTAGACGCCGCGAAAATCCGGACCAGAACCGATCGGCCAGTTGATCGGCGCTGCCGCGATTTTCAACACCTGCTCGATTTCGTCGAGCAACTCGATGGGGTCGCGAATGTCGCGGTCGAGTTTGTTCACGAAACTCAAAATCGGCGTGTCGCGCAAACGACAGACGTTCATCAATTTGATGGTGCGTTCTTCGACGCCTTTGGCGCCGTCGATAATCATCAGCGCCGAATCGACCGCCGTCAGCGTGCGGTAGGTATCTTCCGAGAAATCTTCGTGGCCGGGGGTATCGAGCAGGTTGACGATGCGCTCCTTGTAGGGGAACTGCATCACCGACGACGTCACCGAAATCCCGCGCTCCTGCTCCATCGCCATCCAGTCGGAGGTGGCGTGGCGGTCGGATTTTTTGCCCTTCACGGTACCGGCGACCTGGATCAGATTGCCGAACAGCAGCAGCTTTTCGGTGATGGTGGTCTTGCCGGCGTCGGGGTGGCTAATGATCGCGAACGTGCGGCGGCTCGTGACTTCTTCGATAAAGCGGTTCATGCGGTTCTACAGAGGATGGTGGCGGGGAGGGCGCGCATTATAACGACTTGGGTCGCCAAGAGCCGAACCGCACGCGCGGGGACCACGGCTCAGCCAACCAGCGCCTTGCCCGACGCAGCTTTACCCGCCGCAATGAATCGCTGCACATGCACAGCGCTGTCGCCGAGCAGCTTTTCGAGCACGAGGCCGTGTTTGTAGAAATGGCTGACGGCGTATTCGTCGGTGATGCCGTAGCCGCCGTGCAACTGAATGCCCTGCCCCAGCACAAACTGCAGCGCTTCGCCGATCACGATTTTGGCGGCCGATACCGCGCGCTGCCGCACGGCGATGTCGGCGTTGTCGATCTGTGCCAGCGCCTGGAACAGGATCGAGTGCGATTCCTGCACCGACACGAACATGTCGGCGAGGAGGTGTTGCAGCGCCTGGAATTTGCCGAGCGGCTGGCCGAATTGCTGGCGCGTATTCACATACTCGCGGCACACCTCAAGGCATGCATCCATAGAGCCGACGCCATGCGCCAGCCACGCCACCGTCGCGCGGTCGATGGCTTCGTCGAGTACGGACGCGGCGACATCCGCGCCGAGTAGGAGCTGTGCTGGAACGTC
>JBEVMI010000196.1:0-3962 GCA_040508685.1 Spongiibacteraceae bacterium | reverse complement strand
ATTCCACAGGCCGATCGCGAAAAGGTGTTCCGCAGGTTCTATCGGGTCGAAGCCAGCCGTGGGACACAGCCCGGCAACGGTCTGGGTCTGAGCCTGGTGAAGGCAGTGGTCAGTCTGCACCGCGCACATATTGCACTGGATGATGGCGCACCGGGACTGGTCGTGCGGATCTGTCTGCCGCCAGTGACACAGCAGGTCACTCGCTTAGCCGCAAATGGCTGATATCGGGGACTGACGGTACGGGTTTTTCGGGAAACTCTGTGGGGTTTAGCAGCTCGCCGCCGGGTGGCGCCAGGCTGAGGCCGCTGATATCCGGGGTCACGACGGCGACTTCGAGAACCAGGGTTTCCAGCAGCGCGCCGGGTGCGGCCAGCGTCAGATCCGGGATCTCCGGGGTAATGGCAGGCGGACTACTTTTCTCATCGGGTTGCAATAGCTCGCCGCCAGGCGGAGCCAGCGTCAGATCGGGCGCGATGATGTTTTCAGTCGCCGAGCGTGCGGTCGCGGCGGCCGGAACGAATGGCGTAAACAATTGCGGTGCCAGGCTGATATGTCCGGTATCGATATGGGCGGTGACGACGGGGCGATGTTCGTCCGGACGCAGCAGGTCAGCGCCGGCTGGTGCCAGCGTCAATCCCGTATTGTCGACTGGAGTTGCGGCCGTGGCGGTGCTGCTGACGGCGACTTCCAACTGTTCGCGCATCTGTTCGCGGATATCGATTTCCAGCCCCGAGCGCTGTAATGCGTCGCGATATTTCAAGGCCGTCGCATGATCGACGCTGCGTTTGATCAGTTGGGGTTTACCGGTGATCAGATTGGCGGCGGTTTCCGCTGAGGTGCGAAACAATTGTGCGAGCCGCTGCGTCGCATCGGCGGCGGTCAGGCCGGACGTCAGGCGCCCGGTAAGATAAATATCAAAAAGCGGTTGCTCCATGGGGAACCTGTCGCGGGTCGTGTTCTTCGAGGTCTGTACGTTAGCAGATTCACGGTAGCGGGTTCACGTTAGCAGATTAGCGCTGCACACGCCGTATAATGGCGGGCACTTTGGAGTCCACCATGATGTCTGCATCCACATTGATCGCTATGCCGGTACAACAGCAGATCCAGCAAAAGCTCGCTGCGTTGACGCCGTTGTTTCTCGAAGTCGTCAACGAATCGTACATGCATAGCGTGCCGCCGAATTCGGAAACCCATTTCAAGGTCGTGATCGTGTCGCCGCAGTTTGACGGCAAACGCCAGGTGGCGCGGCATCAGTCGATCTATCAATTGCTGGCCGACGAACTGGCCGGCGGCGTGCACGCACTGGCGTTACATACCTACACTCCGCTCGAATGGCAGGCGCGGGAACACAATGCGCCCGCGTCGCCGGAATGCCTGGGTGGCAGCAATCACGATCAGCACTGAGCCGATTGATTGATATCAACGCGCAGTTTGATCGTGCACGCTAATCTCCCTCGCTTTATTTTGTACCGTCCTTTGGTTTGATTTATGTCTGTCGTTGTCGCCGCGCTTTATAAATTCGTTACGCTGGAAGATTTTCACGAACTGCGCCAGCCGCTGCTCGATGCGTGTCTCGATGCCGGTATTCGCGGTTCGCTATTGCTGGCGCACGAGGGCATCAATGGCACCATCGCCGGCTCGCGCGAGGGTGTCGATCGGGTGCTGGCGTATCTGCGCAGTGATCCGCGGCTGGCCGATATCGACGAGAAAGAATCGCTCGACGACAACCAGCCCTTCCTGCGGATGAAAGTGAAGCTGAAAAAGGAAATCGTCACGCTGGGGGTGGAGGGCATCGACCCCAATCAATTGGTCGGCACCTACGTCGAAGCGAAAGACTGGAATACGGTGATTGCTGATCCGGAGGTGCTGGTGCTCGATACGCGCAACGATTACGAAGTCAAAGCCGGCAGTTTTCGCGGCGCAATCAATCCGAACACAGAAACCTTTCGCGAATTTCCGCAATTCACCCAGCAGTTCGATCCGGCACGCCACAAAAAAGTGGCGATGTTTTGTACCGGCGGCATTCGCTGCGAAAAAGCATCAGCGTACATGCTGCAGCAGGGCTTCGACGAAGTGTTCCACCTCAAGGGCGGCATTCTCAAATATCTCGAAGAAGTACCGGCGGAGCAGAGTCTGTGGGAGGGTGAATGTTTCGTGTTCGACCACCGTGTCACGGTCGATCACGCGTTGCAGAAAGGCAGTTACGAGTTGTGTCATGGCTGCGGCTGGCCGGTCAGCGCCGTGGAAAAACAATTGCCGCAGTTTGAGTACGGTGTGTGCTGTGCGCACTGTGCGGCAACGGTGACCGAAGAGCAGAAGTTGCGGTTTCGCGAGCGGCGCAAACAGATCGAGCTGGCGAAAGCGCGCGGCGAGCAGCATATCGGGATACCGATGCCGCGCAGCGAGGGTTAATCGAGGTTAATCAGAAACGCCCTAGTTTTCGGCGGTGAAGGGAATCGCATACTGCGCGCCGAAACTGGGGCCGTTGTCCATTCGTTCGATCAGCTCGGCCATCGGCATTGGTTGGCCGAATAAAAATCCCTGTACGGTCTGACAACCGAGGGCGCGCAGGTAATTTAATTGCGCCGTATTTTCCACGCCTTCGGCAATGATGTTCAAGCGTAGTCCCTGCGCCATCGACACGATGGCGTTGACGATGCACGCCTCCTGATCGCTGGTGCGGATATTATTGACGAAGCTGCGATCGATTTTGAGCGTCTTGATCGGAAATTTTTGCAAGTAACTCAGCGACGAATAACCGGTGCCGAAATCGTCGATGGCGATATGTACGCCGGCGTCGCTGAGTTGCATCAATTTGTCGATGATGTCCGGGCGATCGTTCATCAGCAGCGTTTCGGTAATTTCCATGTCGAGCAGATGTGGTGGAAAACATTCTTTCAACAGTGTCGTCAACACCGTGGTGACAAAACCATCGCGCTCCAGCAGCAGTGGCGACAGATTTACCGACAGGCGCAGATCCGGATAACCGTTGCGGTGGTAATGGGCAATTTCGCGGCAGGCGCGCATCAGCGTCGAACGGTCCAGTTCGACGATCAGACGGCTGTCCTCCGCTATCGGAATAAAGTCGTTCGGCGCCAGCGCGCCGAGCTCGGGATGATTCCAGCGCACCAGTGCTTCGACGCCGATCAATTGTTCGCTGTGCGCGTCGACCTGGGCCTGATACAGAATGTTGAATTCACCGTGTTCGAGCGCGCGGCGCATGTCCTGTTCCAGCAACAGACGCTGTGTCACCGGTTCGGTCATTTCGTGGCTGAACAGGTGGTAACCGTCCTTGCCCGAACTCTTGACGTGATACATCGCGATGTCGGCATTTTTGATCAGCAGATCAAGTGTGGCTCCGGCGTCGGGATAAACCGCGATGCCGATCGACGCACCAATATGAATATCGTGGCCGCCCAGACGGAACGGCTCCTTGATGCTTTCGAGAATTTTTTCGGCAACCTGCACCGCGGAAACTGCATCGAGGGTATCGGGCAGCAGCAGCGTGAATTCGTCGCCGCCGAAGCGCGATAGCGTGTCGCCCTTGCGGATGCAGCCGAGCAGGCGCTGGCTGACGGCCTGCAACAGGCGATCGCCCATGGTGTGGCCGAGGGAATCGTTGATGATCTTGAAGCGATCGAGGTCGATGAACATCACCGCGAGGCGCTGGCTGTTGCGGCTCGCCTGCGTCAGCGCCATGCTCAGGCGATCCTTGAACAGCGAGCGGTTGGGGAGGCGTGTCAGCAGATCGTGGTAGGCCTGGAAATTGATGAAGGCTTCGGCCTCCATGCGATCGGTAATGTCGCGTGCGGTGCCGTACAGCCGGTAGCTGCGAGCGGCGCCGTTGAGATCCTCATTTTCTTCGACCGGCCACATCGCCAGTTCGAAATAGTGCTTGGTCCGACCGCCTTCGCGCGGTTTAAGTGCAATCTCGATGCTGCGCGGGCCACCGTGTGCGTGCA
>JBEVMI010000186.1:0-3714 GCA_040508685.1 Spongiibacteraceae bacterium | reverse complement strand
CCAGATCCAATTGCCTGAGAACTTTCCAATCCCGGCACCCAGGATAAATTGCCAAAATCGCCGAGTATTGCCCAAAGCCTATCGATATTGGCGCTTTCTTCCCGAACCACGTTTACTGTTATCATTTTTTCCCCTATCACTCCAATCGGTCACCGACAATCGCTTACGGCTGAATACAGCGACGAATAACTGAGACATTCAATTTTTCAGAGTCGACCTGGCACACGTAATTGGGTCGTCGATTTGCACCGACAATATTTGCAGGATGTCATCAAGCCAATGTACGGTTGCATGGCCGCTCAAGGTCTTTGGCTCAACCCAGGAATACGCCGTGTGCTCCCAATTGAGCATTATTGACTCCGTACTCGAATCGAAATGGAATGCGTGGATTTCCCACCTATGCTGATTGGACGCCATGAGCTCAATAACGGCACGCTTCCTGAGCGTTAATTCGGAGCAATTGATGCCACTCTCTTCCTCAATTTCCGTTAGAACCTGCGTATCTGGGTCGACACCGTGCGGTAAATAACCGGTGATGCAATGCCACAATCCGGCATCACCGGAAACCAAGTTGCTGCTCTGAAATAAACAAATGCGATTTTGACGCGTGAGCACCGCCGCCACCACACGTGAGCAATGTTGGGACCCGGGTGTTGGCTGATTTTCAGTTAACGCCTGATTTTGCGTGCCCACAAAATACTCCTCAATCGACAGCTCAACTCGTCGACAAATGACCCCATGAGTTCAGCGCATTGAGGAAGTCACGTATTTCATCGAGTGCCAACTGACCCTCAGGAAGAAACGCAGAGCATTGATGCCAACCATGCACCAAATCTGGCCAAACCTTAAGCTGAGCCAATACGCCGCATTGTTGCGCGCGCCCGACTAATCGAACGGCATCATCCAACAAGGCTTCGCTTGAACTCACTTGAATCAGCGTCGGCGGCAACCCCGACAAGTCTGCATAAATGGGTGAGGCCAGAGGCAAGTAGGGATTTACGCCGTCAAGAAAGAATTCAGCACCGGCGCGCATCTGCTCGCGAATCACCAAAGGATCAGACGCCGCGTTGGCAACCATCGTCGCGCCGGTGAGGGCAAGATCAACCCAAGGACCGATACCAACCGCAGCTGCAGGCATGGGCAACCCGATGTTGCGGGCCTGCAACAGTGTGGAAAAAACCAGACCGCCACCCGCTGAATCACCCATCATTGCCAATTGCGTATTTGCCGTGCCGCGCTGCAACAAGCCGCGGTAGACAGCCACCGCATCTTCAATCTGTGCAGGAAAACGATGCTCGGGGCTTAAGCGATAATTGACCGCGAGCACCCTACAGTCGGTTGCTGCGGCAACATGGGCAATCATCGGCAAATGGCTGGTGGAGGAGCCACTCGAAAAACCACCACCGTGCAGAAAAATAATGGCGGGGCGACTTTCGGCTAGATCAGGAGTTGATATCCACTCACAAGCGACGCCGCAGATATCATCGGCAACGCGTACCACCGGAGGATACGTTAAATTCGCCAGCGACCAGGAATCCCATAACGTGCGATGCTCGGCTGGCGTGGCGGCCTGACCTGTGGCTCTGGAAAAATCCAACATCAAATTGTAGGAGTGGGTCTTGGTATCACTCATCGCGCGCTCCGCTTCGTCTGCCGAACTTACAGGTAGTGCGGCATGATTTTTTCGCCATAAGCGCGCAGCATCTTTACCTGCTCGTCGAATGGAATCATCCCCTGCGGAACGCTGAGCTGCATATATTCGGGATTGGCACACGCAACCATTTCGTCAAAGCCGTTGCGGATATCACTCACGGTTCCAGCAACCAAATGTCCGCTCCGCTCGAGCCGATCCATTGTCCACTCGCTGGCCGGTAGCCGCACCTTTCCCAACGGCCACCTTTCTTCATCACCCGGAAGACGAAAGCCCTCCCAGAACCCAAAACCGCCACCGAACAATCGATAGTACAAATTGGGTACAGTGATATCGGCCATTTTGAGCGCAGCTTCGCGACTCTCCCCCAGGCACCAGAGGCGTGCCGACATAATGTTTTCGCCAAGACTGAAATTGTGCCCCGCCGCCTGTGCAGCGTCTCTGTACATGACGGCATTGCGTTCAAAACTATCGATGGATGTCGTCGTGATGGTCGGAATAATTTGGCGCTGTGCCGCCCACTTTATAGTTGCTTCGCTGGATGAGAAGGCCGTAAAGACTTGAGGAGGTTTATTCTCGAAAGGTTTAGGCACAACGTTTATTTTTTTAAGTTTGCCGTCGACAACGATACCCGGCGTGCCAAATTTTTCGGTCCAGCTCGCCGCAGGCCAGTCAGTCCCCTCTTCAAAGGGTGACGGGTACTCCCAATATTTTCCTTTGTAGGCGAAAGGCTCGTTTTTCCAGGCCAATTCGAGAATGTCATAAACCTCCTCAAAAAGCTCTCTGTTGATCGCATCTTTATCCGACATTGCCGTTCCTAGCGACTGCGCACCACCGGTAGGACCACCCCGCGACACAACGGCACCGTATTTCTGAGCCATATTGTTAAACCAGCGCGTTTGGTATCCCCGCGCGATACCGACAATATTGCGCCCGCGAGTCAGTTGCGAAAGCCAGGATGTTTCAATCGCCAACCGCAGGGGATTCCATGCCGGAAGAACGTAGCCGATTGGACCCACTTTAATGTGTTTGGTCTGGCTGGCAATGTAGTGATGAAATGCTGAGGTTCCACCCATCTCCAAACCCTCTTCATGAAGGTGGTGCTCGACGGTGGTGATGATTTCAAACCCAACATCTTCTGCAATTCGCGCCAACTCACCTACTTCATCAAGCATCTGCTGATAACGATCGGTGCGCGCCGCAATAGGCCGAAGTGACTCCCGCTCTTCCAATGTACACGGGATCGATGGCAACAGACTGAGTACGAATTTCATAAAACCTCGCTTGAATTTATTAGTAGTTCGAGCTCTTGGCGCCGCGTAATCGCTTCTGCGGTGAGTTTAAAAATGACTCGCCAAGCATATCGATTTTTCCGACATTGTAATACGTCTACGTATTTTCGAGAGGATCCAACCTGTTGATCATCTCGATAAGAAATGCGGCCGCCTGCCGGCCCTTTTTAATTTCAATATCTTTCGCCAACCCCTCGATCAAGGCGCGCTCTTTCTCCATCATCGACGCATAAACCGCCTTCCCTTCCGCGGTCAACGCAACAATTTTTGATTTTGCGTGGTTTCGATTCGACCGATATTCAAGAAGACCATCCTGAACCATTGAGTCGACTGCACGCTGAATACCTTGCCGAGCGTTTCCCATCTCGCGCGCTATTTGGGGGACCGTTATCGAATGAGATTCTCTGATAACCGTGCCGAGAATTCGCCATCGCTGGTTGGTAATTTTGGTGTCGCGAATGGTCTTGACTGCCTCGTCCTGAAGTAAGCCATTGAGCTTGAATATATAGAGCGAAATCTGCTCCATCAGCTTATAGGCGTCACTATCTTGGATTTGCACAGCTTGCTTCAACTTTCGGCTCCCACCAACTTGACGGCATGCTATCAAAATGACAATCAAGTTGTCAATTTGGAAATAATACTCCATATTGACAACCAACATCCCACATAACGAGAAAGATGTCTCTGGCCAGCAATTGCGCCGGCCGCATTGTTACCCGCTCTCACCTTTCGCTTACCGAATCAGCTCCGCTATCATGTCGGACGAACGTT
>JBEVMI010000138.1:0-3046 GCA_040508685.1 Spongiibacteraceae bacterium | reverse complement strand
GTCTGCTGTAACGAGGCCTGGTCGTTATGAAAGGAATAGGCATCTTTCATGATGAATTCGCGCGCGCGCATCACGCCGAAGCGTGGCCGGATTTCATCGCGAAACTTGGTTTGAATCTGATAAAAATTCGCCGGCAGCTGCTTGTAGCTTTTGATCTCGCTGCGGATCAGGTCGGTAATGACTTCTTCGTGGGTGGGGCCGAGGCAGAACGAGCGATCATGGCGATCGTTGAGTCGGCACAGCTCTGCGCCGTATTGCTCCCAGCGGCCCGATTCCATCCACAACTCTGCGGGTTGTACGACAGGCATCAGCACTTCCTGCGCGCCGCTGCGGTTCATTTCCTCGCGCACGATGCTCTCGACCTTGCGCAGCACACGTAATCCCAGCGGCAACCAGGTGTACAGGCCGGATGCAAGTTTGCGGATCATTCCCGCGCGCAACATCAATTGGTGGCTGATCACTTCGGCGTCGGCAGGAGTTTCCTTGACGGTGGCGAGGAGGAACTGACTTGCGCGCATGGGCTTTCCGGATTCCAATGGGTGGCAGATTGATGGGTGGCCGGCAGTTCGGCGAATGTCGGCGCGATGTCAGTACGGTTGACAGCGCGTCAAAAAGAGCTGGCATTTTACGTGCGAAACGCTGCGAAACGAAATAGAGCGGGCGGCAATGTTGCCGCCATCACCGGAGGATTAAGCATGTTTGAGTTGCATACCCAGCTGGATAAAGACACGGTACCCATTGGCGATCTTGAGCTGTGCCGGGTGTTGTTGATGAATGATGCCAATTATCCGTGGCTGGTTCTGGTGCCTCGGCGCGAGGAGGTCAGCGAGATTTTTCAGCTCACCACCATCGATCAGCAGCGTCTTATGGCCGAAATTTCCACCGTCGCAGCCGCGCTTGCTGCGCATTATCGTGCGGACAAAATCAATATCGGCGCGCTCGGCAATATCGTCCCTCAATTGCACGTCCACATCATTGCGCGTTATCAGGACGATGCGGTGTGGCCACGTCCGGTGTGGGGTGCAACCATCACGCGTAATTATGCTGACGAAATGCTCGCCGTCACCGTCAGTGAGCTGCGCGACCTGCTTGCTACGGAAGGGCTCGATCCGGTTTGAGCGGCGGCCCTTGTATCCCTTAAGGTGGGCAAAAAACACTGTCTTACAGAGCTTTTCTGCCGGTCTTGGCAAAAAAGCACTGAAAATCAGTGTTTTTTTGTTGTTTGGCTGTAAAAACCCCTTGTATTGCAGTTTTTTATCGACTATACATGCGCTCGACGCGATGACTGAGCGCAAAAAAACCGCGAAATTAAGCTGTTTTTGCGGATTGGCAGTTCGGTCAGCGCGCTATTAGGGGTGAACCTCAACTCGCTTCGCTGCGCGAAGCACAGCACAGGAATTAAAAATGGCGATCAAGAAAGCTGCTCCGAAGAAAAAAGTCGCTGCCAAGGCAGCACCGAAAAAGGCCGCTGTGAAAAAGGCCGCTCCGAAAGCTGCTAAAGCTGCTGTTGCAAAAGCACCGGCGGTAGCCAAGAAAGTTACCGCTGCGATCTCCGCAAAAATGTCCAAAAGCCAAATCTATACGGAAGTTGCTACCACCACCGGCCTCAACCGCAAGCAGGTTGCTTCGGTTCTGGAAGAGCTGGAATCGTTGATTGCTCGTAGCGTCGGCAAAAAAGGCGTGGGCGAGTTCACCGTCCCCGGCCTGTTGAAAATCACCACCGTGAAAAAGCCGGCCACCAAGGCGCGCAAAGGCGTCAGCCCCTTCACCGGCGAAGAGATCACCTTCAAAGCCAAGCCGGCTCGCACCATCATCAAAGTGCGTCCGCTGAAGAAGCTGAAGACTTTCGCCGAGGCGTGATCGATCGCTTGCGGTCGAGTGACTTCTAGTCCAGAAAGAATGTAGTCGAGTAGCAATGCCGGGGTTTCTACCCCGGCATTTTTTTGTGTCTGTGATGGGCTTTTCCCGAAAAGGAAGCGGAAAAGAAGCGGAAGCGGACGCGCTGGTCACGGTTCCGGGGATTTTGGCTTTTACGGTATACTTCCGCGCCCCGGATGCGGTCCTGCCGCTTTTCCTCTTGTTTCTCAGTAGCCGTTGGAGGCCGTATGCCGATTTACGAATACCGTTGTGCAGCGTGCAATCACGAGCTGGAAGCGTTGCAGAAGATCAGCGACGCCCCTCTGCTGGACTGCCCTGCCTGTAAGGCGCCCCAGCTGAAAAAGCAGGTCTCCGCGGCCGCGTTCCGGCTCAAAGGCGGCGGCTGGTATGAGACCGACTTCAAGTCGGGCGGCAAGAAAAACGTGGTGGAAGGCGGTAGTTCAGGCGGCGATAGCGGCGGCAAAAGCGAAGCCGGCAGCTCCGGTGGTTCAGATAGCACCGCTTCCAGCGGTGGTTGTGGTGCCGGATGTACAGCGCACGCACATTGATATAGAGGGTGTCGAACAGTTTTCGATGTCCACCTGCAAAACAATCTAATGTATCCAATCGGGCCCTCGTGGCCCGCATCATTTATCGGGACAGCCAAGTTGACTACACGCAGCCATTACTGCGGCACGCTCCGCAGTGACCATATCGATCAGGCAGTGACTTTGTGCGGTTGGGTGGATCGCCGCCGCGACCACGGCGGTGTGATTTTTCTCGACGTACGTGATCGCGAAGGCATCGTGCAGGTGGTGTTCGATCCGGACGTCAAAGAGTTTTTTGAGCTTGCGGATCGTGTGCGCAGCGAATATGTCGTGAAAATTGTCGGTCGCGTGCGCGCGCGCGGCGGCAATACCGTCAATCCGAATATGGCGACCGGTGCCATCGAGGTGCTGGGCAAGGAAATTGAAATCCTGAATACCGCGGCGACACCGCCGTTCCAACTCGACGAGCACACGTCAGTCGGCGAAGAAGTACGCTTGCGCTATCGCTTTATCGACCTGCGCCGTGCCGAAATGCAGGAGCGTTTGAAGCTGCGCGCGCGCATCACATCGACACTGCGCCGCTATCTCGATGAGCAGGGTTTCCTCGATATCGAGACGCCGATCCTGACCCGCGCCACGCC
>JBEVMI010000097.1:0-3641 GCA_040508685.1 Spongiibacteraceae bacterium | reverse complement strand
ATTCAGCCCGGTCTCGAACTGATTTCGCTCGATCCGAAGCGCAGTTCCAGCATCGTTGGTGTCGAGGCATTTGCCAATGAAAAAAATATGCGCGATGCCGCGCGCCGCATAGCGGCCGATATCGGCTCGGCGAATCAGAACGGCTGTGTTAATGCACGGGTTATTTATTGCATGTCCGGCACCGACGACGCCGGTGTGGAACGCTTGAAAAAACTTGGTCAATATACCTACGACGCCTTGATGAATCTCCCCGTCACTGTGAGTACCAGGCCGAAAGGTGGCATCAAAGGTGAGCTGGCTGATCATCTGGAGACACTGTTGCTCGACGATGAGTTTTACGAGGTTAACGGTGGCCAGGACAATGAGGGCGCCATTGTGGTTTCGAAGCTGCCGACACCGGTGGAATTCGCAGAGCTGCTGAATGATCGCGTAGGGAATCTTGTGCCGGTTGACGACCTCGATTCCATTATCAAGAATTTTGACGCCTACACTCAGTCAGTAGGAATTTATCCGGACTCTCTATTGTTGGAGCTGCGCGACCGCATACCTCTTTACGGTGTCCAGCGCATTGTATCGCTTGGCTATACCGGCAATGGCGGGATTAATTTCGCGCAGCCTCAGGACAGCGTAGAAATATTTCGACGCATGCTGAAATGGATTGTCAACGAGGAAGTTCCTCCGAATATTCAGCCGTTGTGGGAGGCGGGAGATTCTGCAGAGCTGGCTTCGGGCTAATCGATCTAATGTGGCGAGTGATTGTTAGGTTGACAGGGGAAAAAACGGCAGGCGAAGTCGCGATGGATTCGCCTGCCGAAGCGGGGTCTTTAGAAGTTGTAGGTGCCCCTGACACCGGCTACGCGTGGCAGGCCGATGCCGGTAAAATTAATAGCGCCGGCGCCCGCGTAGGTGATCGCGGTGTAGTAGTCCTCGTCGGTCGCATTGTTTACGAATGCCGCTACCGACCACTGATCCTGAGTGTAGGTGGCCGACAAATTCAGCAAGCCGAGGTCTTCGACGGTTGATTGTTTCGGCGATGCCAGTTCCGAGAAATGCGAATCTCTCCAGTAGTAGTTCGCGAGAAGATCGATTTCGCCAGGGCCGACACTGAAAATTTTACTAATCGTTACGCTGTAATTGCTCTCGGGGATGCCGGGTAACGGCTTGCCATCATCGCTACCGCCCTTGACCTCGGCTTTTGTATAACCGTAAGTCAGCGTTGCAGTGATGTCGGTCGGGAGCAGCGCGGTAAATTCAATTTCACCGCCGCTGATGTCGGCATCGGCATTGCCCAGCCCGCGCACCACGGCGGCTGAGCCCGGCACGGGAATTATTTTCGTATATTGATAGTTTTTATAATCCTGCTTGAACAGCGCCATATTGATGCGCAGTCGGCTGTCCAACATATCGAGCTTTGCACCCAGCTCGTAGTTCGTGATTTCTTCCAGATCGAATTCGCCCCAGGTGCCCGGTTCTGTTGCGCTCTCGGCTACACCGGGGCCGCCGGCGCGATAGCCTGTTGAGTTGGAGGCGTAGAACATCATGCCCTGGGCGGGTGAATAATCCACACTGAGCAAATAATTAAATTTGCCATTGTCCGCTTTAAAGTCCTGCAATGGTGTCATCGCTCCGGACTTGAATACTTCACCGGATGCTTCCTTGTCGTCCTGGGTATAACGTGCACCAGCCGTAACGTTCAACGCGTCATTGATATGGTAAGTTCCTTGGGTGTAAAGCGACTTGGATTCGTTATCGACAGTGAGATCCGTGTCGCTTGCAATTGAATTGACGCCACCTGCAGCGGGATTGAAATAGAAATAGGTGCGACCAATTTCGTGATTGGTCGAATTGAAGTAAAAGATACCCGACGTCAGGTCCAGAGCGTCGTCGAAAAGGCTGGCGTTGTATTGCAGTTCGACATGGTTATCCGAGTTATCCGGCTTTAATTGCAGGCTGCCGCCGTAGAGAGGGGGCAGTGACACCTGATTTTTGCCGGCATATTCGCGACGGCCCGCCAGCAATTTTATTTCGCCGTTGGCAAGTTCGTGTTCAATGGTGAGGCTGTAGGTCTTGCTGTCGGCCTCATTGAACTCGTTGTTTGTTTTCTGCGAGAGCAGCGGAAAAATACCATTCACTGCTGGCACGGTATAGTCGACTTTATTGGGTTGTTTTACCAGATTCGTGACGCCGCTGCCCTCGATAGTCGTGCGCTCAAGGCTGAGCAGCACGGAGGTGGATTCGCTGGCGTTCCACAACAATTTTGCACGGTAAGCTTCCGATTCCCGATATCCCAGTTCGACACGTGGAATATTGGTGCCGGCATAGGGGCCAGTAGTTATGGTTCCCTGGCTCACGGTTTCGTAATTGTCCTGGCTTGAACGTTTGCCGGAAATGCGCAGTGCCACTGTTTCCGCCAATGGCAAATTGATTGCTGCGGAATAGTTTTCCGTGCCGAGTTCGCCAAACTCGCCTTTGATATACCCGGACAGGCCTTTCCCCGCATCAGGGTCAACGGTTTTGATCAACAGCGCGCCGCCAGTCGTATTGCGCCCAAATAGTGTGCCCTGCGGACCTTTTAGCGTTTGCACCGACTCCACATCGAGGCTCGCACCTTCTGTCGCAATCGTCTGCGCAACAATATGCCCGTCAATATAAGTGCCTACAGCCGGATCGACCTGAAGCGTACCTGCCGACTGTAAATTGCCGCGAATTGCGATGGTGCTCGAAATGACCGGGCTCCCGCCGGATTGCACGATCTTGACATTGGGGTTGCTGGTTGCGAGTCCGTGAAAATCTGTCACGCCCATTTTTTCCAATGCATCGCTGGCAAAGGCTGTAACCGAGATTGGAATATCCTGCACGTTTTCTTCACGTTTCCGCGCTGTTACTACCATTTCTTCCAGCGTAGCGGCGGCATGCAGTGTCATGGGGATTAAAGCGCCTCCTACCGTAAAAGAAGCAGCCATAGCCAGATTCAGTGATCTTCTTTTCATCGCATTCTCCCGTTTATAGTTATTAATCGGCGCGGCGAAGCGCGCGATACACATGCTAGTTATGCAAGTTTTAATTAAGAATCGTGTTGGCGCTCACAGTGATTCGATGGGCGCTCAACTCGGATCTTTACCGCATCTCCCTGATTAAAATTATGTATTCATCCTGGGTTAAAAAATGCCATGAGCCTTGACCCCCGAGACGTCGTCATTGATCTGCCTTAAGACAGCGCACAGGGTCCAATGAATCGCTTCTTTAAAAACAGGTTGAACGCGCCATCGGCTCGGAGCCGTGTCCATTGCAGACAACGCCAGAGCTAAGCGTTTACGTCGGGGTACGGTAGGTGCTCATCGCAAAATCGTGAATTGCTAATATTGCTTTTGGGGCTGGAGTATATTGCTCTACCAAGTTGGGTTTCTCGGCAGGACCTATGATGGGTGCATAGATGCGGTTCGGAATTGCGCAGGATCAGGTAACGCGAGCGATGCGAAAATGTTGGGGTGACTGCCCGATGGTGCGCTTGAAAAGCTTGGAGAAATAGAAGGGGTCCGCATATCCCAGTAATTCAGCTATCTCGCGCACGTCGAATTCTGTGGTCTCCAGCAGTTCGCACGCCCTCTGCATTTTAAGATGGATGAAATAATGAATGGGTG
>JBEVMI010000471.1:0-4674 GCA_040508685.1 Spongiibacteraceae bacterium | reverse complement strand
CGGCTGTCGACGGACGGCGATCTGATCGTGCTCGACGAACAGGATCGGACATTGTGGAATCGCGAGCAGATCGACGAAGGTGCCAAGCTGGTGTTGGCTGCGCTGGCGTCGCGCCGTTTCGGACCCTACAGCCTGCAAGCCGCAATTGCCGCCGTGCACGCCGAAGCGCCCGCGCCCGCCGCCACCGACTGGGTTCAAATTGTCGGCCTCTACGATGTGCTGCTGCAGACGACGCCATCGCCAGTGATTGAACTCAATCGCGCGGTGGCCGTGGCGATGCGCGACGGGCCGGCAGCCGGACTGACGCTGGTCGAAGCCATTCTCGATCGCGGCGACCTCGGCGATTACCACCTCGCCCACGCCGCGCGCGCCGATTTCCACCGCCGCCTCGATCAGTTGCCACAGGCTCGCGCGGCCTACGAACAAGCGTTGGCGCTGACCCAGCAGGAGCCGGAGCGGCGTTTTCTGCGGCGGCGGCTGGATCAGTTGGCGGCGTCAATCAGCGAATAGCCCGGCCACCGAATAAAAAGCGCCTTTGGTTGCGCGCCAAATTATTTTACAGCCGCTGTCGATTGCCTTTATGTCCATACGACTAATTAACGAAAGCAACGTCGGGCTGTGAGCATTCAAAAAAGAAGGAGATTGTCGTGTTGAAAATTATTGCAATCGTGGTTGTCGTGCTCGTCGCCGGCTTGTTATTGGTGGCCGCCATGCAGCCGGATGATTTTCGTGTACAGCGCTCAGCCACCATCAAGGCGCCGCCGGAAAAAATCTTTGCGCTGATCAACCACCTGCCGAGCTGGCGTCAATGGTCGCCGTACGAGAAAAAAGATCCGGACATGCAGCGCCAGTTCAGCGGACCCGAAAGTGGTGTCGGTGCCGCCTATGCGTGGAGCGGCGACAAGAATGTCGGCAAGGGCGACATGAAAATTGCCGCGGTAACCGAACCGTCGAAAATTGTGATCGACCTGAATTTCATCGAGCCTTTCCAGGCGCACAACGTCGCCGAATTCGATTTGATCGCCAATGGCGAGAGCACAGAGGTGACATGGTCGATGCGCGGCCAGCAGGTTTTTATCGGCAAGGTCATGGGCCTGATTATTAATATGGACCGGATGGTTGGCGGCGACTTTGAATTGGGCCTGGCCAATCTGAAAGCCATCGCCGAAAACTGATCCTGTAAAAAATACTCCCCGCAAAATACAGACGGGTCAGCCGTCGAGGAAAACACCATGAAATATCTCGCACTGGTCTATTACGATGAAAAGGATATTTACAGCCGCCCGCAAAGCGAATGGGCTGCGCTCAATGAAGAGTGCATCGATTGCGTAAAAGGTTTTAGCGACAGCGGCCATATGCTCGGCGGCGAAGCGTTGCTGTCGGTGGCAACTGCGACCACGGTGCGCGTGCGCAATGGCAAGGTCATTACCACCGACGGTCCGTTCGCCGAAACCAAGGAGCAGCTCGCCGGATTTTATCTGCTGGAAGCACGCGACCTGAATGAAGCGATTCAGCTCGCCGGAAAAATTCCGCCGGCGCGTTACGGCAGCGTCGAAGTGCGGCCGGTGCGTGCGCTGGAACCGCCGTTCAGCGTGGTTTAAAAACTGGCGTGGTTTGAAACTGACACAGTGCAATGAGGGAGGCCACATCATGGTCAAAGACATTTTCA
The DNA here is from genome assembly GCA_040508685.1 of Spongiibacteraceae bacterium. Lineage (GTDB taxonomy): Bacteria > Pseudomonadota > Gammaproteobacteria > Pseudomonadales > CAMLJR01 > CAMLJR01. The sequence goes on along the minus strand of JBEVMI010000471.1, from coordinate 3,005 downwards.
TCAATCTCGCCGTCAAGGACTTAAACAAGTCGATTGCGTTCTTCACGCAACTTGGCTTCACTTTTAATCCGCAATTCACCGATGAGACGGCCACATGCATGATTCTCGGCGAGCATATCTACGCGATGCTGCTCACCGAAGAAAAATTTAAAAGCTTTACGACCAAAAAATTGGTCGATGCGAAAGCGCAGGTCGAGGTGCTGACCTGTCTCGGTGTCGACTCGCGCGAAAAAGTCGACGAGCTTGTCGCGACCGCCATCGCCTCCGGTGGTAGCACATCGAGCACGGCACAGGATCACGGCTTTATGTACTGGCACAGCTTCGAGGATCTCGACGGCCACACGTGGGAATTGACCGCGATGGTCACGGATGCCTGACAACTGACTTCCATAACGAAAACAGCAAGGAAAAATTATGAAACCGAAAACGACGATGATTGCCGCCGCACTGGCACTGGCTGCGCAATCGAGTTTTGCCGCCGACACTTACCCGATCGACCCGATGCACACCTTTCCCGCCTTCGAGTTTTCGCACATGGGCATTTCGGTGTGGCGCGGTCGCTTCGACAAAACCAGCGGCACCATCACGCTCGATCGCGCGGCGAAAACCGGCACGGTCGACGTCCTCGTTGATACCGCCAGCATCAGCTTCGGCCTCGACATCATGGACGCGAAGGCCAAGTCGGAAGATTTTTTCAACGTCGCGAAATATCCGACCGCGACCTACAAGGGCAAAATCGTTTTCAGCGGCGACAAGCCGAGCGCGGTCGATGGCAACGTGACGTTGATGGGCGTCACCAAACCGCTGAAGCTGACCGTTCTCAGCTTCAACTGCATTCCGCATCCGATGAATAAAAAACAGGAGCTTTGCGGTGCCGACGTCGAAGGTGAAATGAACTGGGGCGAATACGGCATGAAGTGGAGCCAGTATGGCCAGGGCGATGCGGGTAAAACAAAATTGCGAATTCAGGTCGAGGGCGTCAAACAGAACTAGCAGAAACAATCACGGAGTTGAATATGGCTATCAAACTGTACGCACACCCGTTCTCGTCCTACTGCCAGAAAGTGCTGATCGCACTTTACGAGAACAACACGCCATTCGAATTCAAGCTGCTTGAGCACGACAATGCGACGATCATGGCCGAGCTGGAACATCTGTGGCCGTTCAAGAAATTCCCGGTGTTGACCGACAACGGCGCAACATTTCGTGAAGCGACCATCATCATCGAATATTTGCAGCTCGCGCATGGTGGCCCGGTGCAGCTGATTCCGAGTGATCCCAAAACGGCGCTCGACGTGCGTTTCATGGATCGATTTTTCGACAACTACATTTCGACACCGCAGCAGAAAATCGTTTTCGACAGCATTTGCGCAGCGGACGATCGCGATCCCCACGGCGTTGCGCAGGCGCGCTGCATGCTCGACACCGCGTACGAGTGGCTCGATAACTACATGCAAAGTCGCCAATGGGCGGTCGACGATGCGTTCTCGCTCGCCGACTGCGGCGCCGCGCCGTTTTTGTTCTACGCCGACTGGTCGCATCGCATCGATGCAAAATTCAAAAATGTGATCGCTTATCGCAAACGCCTGCTGGCGCGCCCGTCGGTTGTACGCGTGGTGGATGAAGCGCGGCCGTATCGCAGATTTTTCCCGCTGGGGGCGCCGGATCGAGATTGAACGTGGCGGCACATAAATACTGTGCCGCCCTGACACGTCATGCAGCGTGGCTTACTCCGGCGGAGTCAGTCAGCGCCAGCCGCAACAGTTCCGCCATCGTATCAATTTCTTCACGCGTCACCGTCAATGCCGGCATGAAACGCAGCGCATTTCCGCGCGGCGCGTTGACCAGCAGTCCGTGTGCAAATGCCGCATCAGCAATTTTTACCGAATTTTCCCGCGGAATTTCCAGCGCCACCAGCAAGCCGCTGCCGCGCACTTCGCCCAATTGAAACGCGGCGGAAATTTTCTGGAGCTGAGCGCGCAGATATTCGCCCTGCGCCTGCACATTAGCGAGAAATTTCGGCTGCGCAATTTCCTTGAACACCGCACAACCCACGGCTGTCATTAATGCCGTACCGCTGAAAGTGCCACCCTGATCGCCGTGTTCGAAACAGCAGAAATCGCGATGTGCGACCAATGCCGATAACGGCGCACCGCCGCCGAGGCCTTTGCCGAGCGTCATGATGTCAGGCGTTACACCGAGTTGCTGAAACGCAAACAGCGAGCCGGTGCGACCCATGCCGGTCTGCACTTCGTCGAAAATCAGCAACAGGTTTTTACGTTGCGTGAGTGCACGCAACTGCTGCAAAAACTCGCGCGTTGCGGGAATTACACCGCCCTCGCCCTGCACCGGCTCCAGCATCACGGCGACGGTATTGTGCGAAATCGCCGCGGCGACGGCGTCGATATCGTTGATCGGCACCTTGGTGAACCCCGGCACTTTCGGCTCGAACAATGGCTCCCACTGCGGTTTGCCGGAAGCGGCCATGGTCGCCAGCGTGCGGCCGTGAAAACTGTTTTGCAGTGTGATGATTTCAAACGCGCCGTCGCGATATTTCTGGCCCCAGCGCCGCGCGAGTTTGATCGCGCCTTCGTTGACTTCGGCGCCACCGCTGCCGAACCACACCTGATGCAGGCCACTGTGCGCAGTAATCAACTGCGCGAGTTCGAGCATCGGCGCGTTGTAGAACGCGGGGCTGCAATTGAGCAGTGTCGATGCCTGCTGCGTGAGGGTGTCGGTGACGATGCGCGGCGAGTGGCCGAAGCAGTTCACGGCCCAGCCCTGCACGAAATCGAGATAATTTTTGCCGGTGTGGTCGGTCAGCCACGCGCCCTGCCCCGCCACCATCGTTACGGGGGGCCGGCTGGCGACGTCCATCAAACAGCCGACATCCATTAAACAGTTGTTGTCGTCATTCACGGTATTGCTCCTGGGTTAACGCTGAGAGTAGCGCTTGAAAAAAGCCGAGGGCAAACAACGTGGCCAATAAAAAAGGCCGCGGGGTT
>JBEVMI010000459.1:0-3882 GCA_040508685.1 Spongiibacteraceae bacterium | reverse complement strand
GTGCGGTATCGCGCTCCCGCAGCTGGCGGGTGACCGGTGTGAGCTGGGTACCGAACACGAAGGCGCTGACCCGCCCATAGGCGCCGGGCTCCTGCGCCACCCGATGCATGAAATGCAGCAGCAAGCGGCTGTGGGACGTCATCGATTCGGAGATATCGCAGATCACCGTGATCGGCACCGGCCTTTGCCGGAGCCGTTTGCGCTGCAGCACGAAACCGTGCCCGGAGCGGAACTGATCGCGCAACGTGGCGCGCAAATCGATGCGCTGACCGCGCGCATTCGGTGCGAAACGGCGCGTTTTCATGGTCAGACCGGGCAAGTCGAGCTCGCGAATTGCGGCCTTCACGGCCTCCAGCTCCACTTGCCCCATGGTGCTGAACTCAAGCCGAGCCAGCAGTGCGTCCAGCTCCTCCTGTTCGGACGAAGGTCGTGGTTTGCCACTGCCGAAGCCCGCCAGATCGCCGAGGCCGTCGGCGCGTCCGCTGCCCGCTTCGTCGTCGCCCCACACCACCGAACGTGCTGCCGCGGGCGGCTCCAGCCAGAGCGCCTCGAACAGCGCCCGAAAAGGTGCCCGCTGTTCGGGCCGGTCGACCATTGCCGCCTGCAGCGCGGCCCGCAGGTCATCCTTGCGCAGCGGCACGGCGGCTGCCGCCTCGACCGCGGTCACGATACGGCTGGGCCCCACCGCGTAACCGGCGGCGCGCATGCGGCGGCCCAGCGCTATCGTAAAAGCGGGAACCTGTTCGCCGCGCAGCGGCGAGGTCATCGCCCGGCGCTGCTCTGCGCGACCGCCAGCAGGCGCTCGGCTTCCTCGCCCCGCAGCAGCTCGATGTCGTCCTGATATTTCAGCAATACGCCGAGCGTGGCGTTGATATGCCGCGCCTCCACATCGTGAGCGCCGATGTGATCCAGCGCCCGCACCCAGTCGATGGCTTCGGCGACGCCGGGCTGCTTGAACAGCGCGACACTGCTGCGCAGGTTCTGCACCATCGCCACCACCTGCCGCGCCAGATGCGCGGAGGCGGCGGGAGCACGGCTGCGCACAATGGCGAGTTCCCGCTCGGCATCGGGGTAATCGACCCACGCATAGAAACAGCGGCGGCGCAGGGCGTCATGGATTTCGCGGGTGCGGTTGGAGGTGATGATCACGATCGGCGGCTGCTCGGCCTTGATCACGCCGATCTCGGGAATGGAGCACTGGAAATCGGACAGCAGTTCGAGCAGGAAAGCCTCGAAGGGCTCGTCGGCACGGTCCAGTTCGTCGATCAGCAGCACGGGCGCTCCGCCCGGCTGCGGCTCCAGCGCCTGCAGCAACGGCCGGCGCATCAGGAAGCGGTCCGAAAAAATCTCGTGCTCGAGGCTTTCCTGGCTCTCGCCGCTGCCCTCTCCCAGACGAATCTGAATCATCTGGCGGGCGTAATCCCATTCATACAGGGCCGACGCCAGATCGAGCCCCTCATAACACTGCAGACGAATGAGGCGCCGGCCGAGCTGTGTGGCCAGCACCTTGGCGATTTCGGTCTTGCCTACGCCGGCTTCGCCTTCGAGCAGCAGCGGACGTCCCAGCTTGAGCGCAAGAAAAACGGATGTTGCCAACTCGATGTCGGCGATGTAACCGCCCTCGCTCAGCAGCTGGATCAGGTCCTCGGTGGTCGTGGGTAACATTAACGCTCTACCGCCACCGCCATTTCCCTGCCTTCCTTCACCGTGCGCAACACAATGTAATCAGGGCCTTTCAGGCCGCGTCGATCGTGCGGACCGAAGCTGATCACGGTGCCGGGACCGCCAGTCGCGGCCGGCAGGCAGCGCAGACTATCCAGCGCCTCTTTCAGGCCCTGCGACGTCGGCACCCGCATGCGACCGAGCGCGTGGGCGAAGGCATTGCCGATGTCGTAGCCGAGCGAGGCATAGGCGTGGAACGGGCGGCGACCGCTGAATTTTTCCGCGAAACGGTCCAGTACGCCGGCAAACACCTTGTTGTCCTCGTGCATCGAATCGATGCCGGCCCAGCCTTCGGCGTCATGGACCGCCCAGTGCGCGAACAGGCCCGGACAGGTCACGGCGACCCATTGCGTGCCGCACACGCGCGGCACGTTCCAGCCCCACTTCGGGAAAGTCTCGTGCTGGTCCGATACCACCTGCGTCAGCCACGCGCCGTAGCCGACATAACACAGCGACTCCGCATTCGACTGCCGCAGTTTGTAGAGAAGATCGACCGCCAACTCGCGATCCATAAAGGTCGGCGTGACTTCCGTCGCCACGATTTTTATACCGAGGCGCTCGCAGTTTTCGACGAAATACTGGTAGTACTCCTTGCCGATCAGATTGTCCTCGACCAGCGCGCAGGTCGTCTTGCAGCCGAGGCGCTGCAAATACTCCGCGACCACGGCCATCTCGTCCGGGAAGGTGCCGTTCGGCAATTGATACAGATATTCGCTGGCGCAGTTGATCGACGCGGTGTAACAGATCGACGGAATTTTGTAGGTGTCGATCATTTTATTGCACGCAATCGCCGAGTCGGACAGCAGCGGTCCGATCAGGCCGATGCATTTTTCGTTTTCGACCAGATCGCGCACGGCGTTGACGACGACATCCATCTGTCCGAACGGCACGCCGTTCAATTCGCGAATCACCATTTCGATCGGGCGATCGACGATGCCATTTTCATAGGCTTCGTCGAAGGCCATTTGCGTCATGTCGTACTGATCGAAGCACGGCTGATTCTGAATCATCCAGTCCTGAATGACGCCGATGCGGTACGGCGCAGGTTTTTTGCTCATGGTCCAACTCCCAGTTCGGTGCCCATCGGGCTTATTCGGTCAGCAGCGTAGGCACGTCGACGATTTGATCGACGCCATTGCGAATTTCGCGCAGCACCAGGTAATTGCCCTTGTAGCCGCGATGATCGTAGAGGCCGATGCTGATAAAGCTGGCGGGGCCACCGACCGCACTGGCGAGCCAGCGAACCTTTTCCATCCCGGCCTTGAAACCTTCGCGCCAGTGCGGTTTGGAGCGTGCAGTCGCAATCGCCAGCACATTGGCCGTATCCCAGCCGAGTGCCGCGTAGGCGTGAAACGGGCGCCGCCCGTAGCGTTTTTCGAAACGATCCAGCATCGCCTTGCAGACGGCATTGCGTTCAGATATCTGATCGAGGCCTATCCAGCCTTCGAGATCGGCTGGCGTGATGGCGGCTTCGCCCCAACCGGGGTGACGCAGCACGAAGGCCGTATTCAGGACCTTGCTGACTTTCCAGTTCAGTGAACGCGCGCAATCGTTCAGCGCAGTCACGAAATTTTTCGCGTTGGTGCCGTTGCCGAAATACTGAATCGCATCTGCGCCGGCCGCGTGCAGCAGGTTCAGTTTTTCCGCGATCGCCGCCACGCTGGCGAAATTGTCGATCGTCTGATCGCCGACGACATGCGTGCGGTGTTCGCGCGCCGCGAGGCGGAACATCTCGAAGGTTTCATCGCCGGCGACATTGGTTTCGCGAATCACGCCGACCTTGTGGCCGCGACGGCGGTGAAAGTCGGACAGAATCGGCGCTTCGTCGCCAAACGCGCCGTTGCCCAGGCTGATATTGAAATGGCCGCCGAAATCCATCGTGCCGCAATGCGAAATCGTCGGCATCGCCGTGGCCGTGATTTCCTCGCGCAACACTTTCGCGGCTTCGGATCGGCTCGGCCCGACGATGGCCATCGGCAGCGCCGTATTGGCAAGTTCGCGCCAGGCATCTACGCTGGCGTGTATCTCCCCGACCGGCGGTGCATCCACTTCGCGCGTCACCAGAACGGCCGGCCGGTCCAGTACCTTGGCCTGGGTATTTTCTTCAAAGCCCAAACGCATGGCGTCGAGATAGTCCTGCGCGATCTGCGTGCCGCGGCC
>JBEVMI010000445.1:0-4451 GCA_040508685.1 Spongiibacteraceae bacterium | reverse complement strand
AACAGCGACCGTTGTGCGGCGGTACGAGCATCGGGTGTTTGCCACGCCGTTGTTTGCCAGTGCATCAGCTCGGCGGCGAGATCGTGCAGCGTGTCGATTTCCAGTATCGGTGTCAGCAGATCGACGACGGCGGTGAGTTCGCTCTGCATGTCCGCGAAATGTTCGGCGCGGTAACTGTGCTCGGCCTCAAACAGGCGCAACATGCGATCGATGCAGTCGATTTCGTCGATACTTTTTTCGGAGTCCAATTCGGTTTGAATGGCGGCCAGCGATTTTCTGATGGCGGCGATGTAAAACAAAAAATCTGGTCGGAGGATTTCCACGCGCAGCAACCCTGTGGTTTTTTTACGTTGTCGATGCGGGTGTGTTGGCATTGTCCTGCCATGTACAGTCCCGCCCTGTACTGGCGCACAACAATCGCGGCTGGCCCAGCGTGAATCGTAGGTGCTCGACGTTGTTCAGGACATCGCTTGAGGCGTCAACAAACTATGGTTGGCGCTCAGAGAGGTTGTTTGTAATCGGCCCGGCAGGCGCATTCGATGCCCATGCCGGGTGAGGGGCGGGTTTGGGTTATCAGGTGGGAGTAGCGCTAGTTTCGACGGTTGCCGGTACGGTGGAGGGCGCCGTCGGGTGTGCGGCTGCCGGCTCGTGCAGGGTCGGAGTTGCCGGCAATGTTTCTGTCGGCGATGGAGATGGATATGGAGATGGAGATGGAGATGGAGAGGGCGTAGCGGCAGCGCGTACCGCCTCCGCCTTTTGCGCGAGCAGATTTTTGCAACTGTCGCAGGCAGTGCGTTCGGCCAGCGCGGTCAGCTGATTGATACGCGTATCCGCCAGCGTCGCCGTATCGGCTTCGATATTGCGCGCGATGCGCAGATAACCGGCCTCCAGCATCGACTCCAGTTGTGCGCTCAGATGAGTCAGGCTTTTCAGGCTGGTCGCATCCTGTGTTTTTAAATCGCCGGTTGCGAGCAGGCGGCGCACCGCCACCAGTTCTTTTTCGGCTTCCTGCAAGGGCGCGCTGTTGGCATCGTCGCTGGCGGCGATGGCGGTGGCCCATACCGGATATTGCGACGAGCGCGTGTACAGGCCCACTGCCGTATCCCAGGTCGTGGCGTAGGTCGTACGTCCGCGCACTGCGGTGTGGCGCAAGCAGTCGTTCATCGGTTTGGCGCGATCGGCAAAATGTTCATTCCAGTAAGCGTCGTTCGGTGTCGGCAGCAACGCATATTGTTGCGCGTGCAACAACAGCCGGCTGACATAACGCGCGCTGGTGTATTCGGCCTGCGAGCGGCGAATTTGCATCAACAATTCGCCGCGTGCGAGCAAATGACGTTCGTATTCGGTCTGGCGGCGCGCCAGTTGTCCGGAAGCCAGCAGTACGCGGTAATCGCTCCACACGCGATCGTCCGCTTCACACGAGGTGGCGAGATTGATGAAGTCCTTGATCGAACGAAAATCGGTTACGTTCAATTCGAAACGTACATAAGCCTGTTTCGGTATCCAGGGTTTGCCGTCGCCTTCGCATAAACCGGTCAGCGAGCCGCGGGTGTCGCAGCGTAATAATTTCGGCGGTGCTTCCAGCGCGATCGTGCTCGGATTCAACAGCACGACAAATTGGCGACCGTGCAAGGCGGCGAGTCCTTCATCGGTGCGCAGGCCGAGCAGCGTTTTTTCTTCCCATGGTTTATTCGTGGTTTTGATTTCTTCGGACAACATGTTGCCGAGTTTGGTGCTGAGCGGGCTGAAAGCGGCGCCACCGGGCACAAAATTCAAACCGACTTTGAGAATCGGTTCGTCGGTGGCGAGCTCCAGCAGATCGGTAACCCAGGTCGCCTTGTCGGCCGGTACACCGCGTACGAAAATTTGCAGATGCGGCGAGCGCGACAGGGATTCCGGATCGATCAGCATGCCTTCAGTCAGCAGCGCGTTGTTGACGACCGAGGATTGGGTTTTGCCGCTGCGCACGTCGTACAACAACACTGGAATTTCCGGATCGGCGTCGGCACTGAAACTCGCCACGGTGCCCTTGCCGAATTTGGTCGAGATCAGCAGCATCGCCGGACGATTCTCGCCCTCCTTGCCGAAGTCCATGATCTTGCCGGTGCTGTCGAGGTTGGAGCTGACGAAGATGCGGAGATAACCATCCTGATATTTTGAAGTGGTGCCGTTGAATTTTTCGGCGTCGACGGGTGTTGCCACGGGTTTGACGAAGCGCGGCTGTTCGGAGGGGCAGCCGGCGAGCAGCAGCGGCAGTAACAGGGGTGCAAAAAAGCGGCGAAAAGTGCGCATATGTGCGGGGGCGCGACGACCCTTCCATGTAACCAAAGTTGCGCGAACTATAAAGGAGCCGTTGCGCGATATCTATGCAAATCCGGAAATTCCACAGTGGATGTGCCAGCGGTCGCGAAGTGTGTACCATTCGCGCTCACTAACGTAAAAACCCGCGAAAATTCAGGAGTCATTCATGTCTATCGATCTCTCGAGCACCGCTGCCAAAGCATCTTATGGCATCGGTCTGCAAATGGGTCAGCAGCTCAAAACTGTATTTAAAGAAGTATCGCTGCAGGCCGCGCTGGCCGGCGTCGAAGATGCATTTCGCGGCCGCACCGAACAATTGAGTCCCGACGAAATCAATCAGGCCTTTGCTGCAATTCAGAAACAGATTGAATCGGAAAAAGTCGAGCAGTCGAAACAGCTCGCTGGAGAAGGTGCGGCGTTTCTTGCGGACAATGCCAAGCGTGAAGGTGTTGTCGTGACGGCTTCCGGCCTGCAATACGAAATCATTGAGCAAGGCAGCGGCGCCGTGCCGACAGCGCGTTCGACCGTGCGCACGCATTACCGCGGCACGCTGCTGAATGGCACCGAATTTGACAGCTCTTATCGCCGCAACGATCCGACCGAATTCCCGGTCAATGGCGTGATTGCCGGCTGGACTGAAGCGCTGCAATTGATGCCTGTTGGTTCGAAGTGGAAATTGTTTATTCCGTACAACCTCGCTTACGGCGAACGCGGTGCGGGTGGCGATATCGGTCCGTACCAGGCGCTGATTTTTGAAATTGAATTGCTCGATATCGTGCGGTGACATTTTTCCGCAGGCGCGCCGCGCCGTACCTGTTGCACAGCACGTTGATCAGTGCGATCGCGCCAATGTCTACGCTGGCGGAAACAAGAGCCGACGGCTATCGCGAAGTGATGGTGGTATCCGGCGTGTATCGCGAACACACCGATTTTGATTTGCCGTTCGCGATCGATCGTATCGATGCAACCGGGATTCACGACGGCCAGCCCGGTATCAATCTGTCTGAAGCGTTGGTGCGTGTGCCGGGTATCGTCGTACAGAACCGGCAGAACTACGCGCAGGACCTGCAAGTTTCCGCGCGTGGTTTTGGCGCCCGTGCAGCGTTCGGCGTGCGCGGCATCAAATTGATTGCCGACGGTATTCCGGCGAGCACGCCGGACGGGCAGGGGCAGGCGGCGACTTTCAATCTCGATGTCGCCGATCGTATCGAAATTCTGCGTGGACCTGCAGCGACGCTGTATGGCAGCAATGCCGGTGGCGTATTGCAGATGTTTTCCCGGGATGGTATCGGCACACCGCGTGTTGCATTGAATGAAGCGCTGGGCAGCGACAGACTCAATAAATGGCAGCTGACCGCCGAGGGTGCTGCGGACGATGTCGGTTTTGTGCTCAACACCTCGCGCCTGGATACCGATGGTTATCGCGATCACAGTGCGGCGCGACGTGATCAGCAGTTTGCGAAATTAAATGCGAGCCCCGATACCGACAGCCATATCAGCCTGATCTACAGTGCGCTCGAACAGAATCAAACCGAAGATCCGCTCGGACAGACACGGGCGGGTTATCGCGACGATCCGCGGTCGGTGGTCGCCAATGCGATTGTTTACGATACCCGCAAAAGCATCGACCACCAGCAGCTCGGCGCCAGTTACGAACGCGATTTCGACGCCGACACACTGCAGCTGAATCTGTACTTTGGCCGCCGCGACGTCGAACAATATCTGGCGATTCCCAAAGGGGTTGCCGCCAATGAAAGCGGCGACGGCGGCGTTGTCGATTTCGATCGCGTATTCGGTGGCGCCGGCTTGCGCTGGTTGCACACTACGGTTTTTCTGGCGGGTGAAACACACTCGGTATTGGGTGTGGATTTTAATTCCAGTCGCGACGATCGCCGTGGCTTTCAGAATTACCGCGGTGATGTGCTCGGCGTCAAGGGCGCATTGCGTCGCGACGAACGCGACACGGTCAGCAGTCTCGAACCGTATGTGCAAATCGACTGGGCGCGGCAGCACTGGACCGTCGCCGGCGGTTTGCGGCACAGTCGCGTTGGGTATTTTTTGGACCATTTTTTTGTTTGCAAAGGGGATGTAGGGGGCAGTGCGGGGGGTAACGCGCCCACCCCGTCGGGGGGGGGTTGGTTAGAGGGAAA
>JBEVMI010000439.1:0-3240 GCA_040508685.1 Spongiibacteraceae bacterium | reverse complement strand
CTTCCCTTTAGTACCTCTATAGTAATCCCTTTAGATTAATAAGAAAGCTGGCCCGCGCCAGCACTATTTTCCGTATACAAAATAACGGCGGTACACCATGGCCGACAAGCAGCAGGATACCGAGCGCACGCTGCGAGAGAGTGAGGAAACGTTCCGTCTATTGGTGTCCTGCGTCCAGGATTATTCGATCTACACACTCGACTGCGATGGCAATATCGCGAGCTGGAACGCGGGAGCCGAACGCATCAAGGGATATTCGGCAGACGAAATCGTCGGCTGTCACTTCTCCATTTTCTATACGCCCGAAGATATCGCGAGCGGCTTGCCACAGGCCCAGCTGACTATGGCTGCCGCAGCGGGCCGCTGCGAGCAGGAAGGCTGGCGTGTGCGCAAAGGCGGATCTCAATTTCTTGCCCATCAAGTCCTTACCTCGCTGCGCAACGATAACGGGGACCTGCGTGGTTTTGCCAAAGTCACGCGCGACATCTCCACCCGCAAACGCCTGGAAGAACGTTTCGAGCGCGTCGTGGAAGCCGCGCCCAGCGCGATGGTGATGATCAATGGCACCGGCACCATCGAAATGGTCAATGCCCAGGCTGAACGTGTGTTCGGCTATCCGCGCGCAGAAATGCTGGGGCAGCCTGTGGAAATGCTGGTGCCGGAAAGCGCGCGCCACGCCCATCCAAAATTGCGCGCCCATTTTTTCTCGCAACCCGTTTCACGCCCAATGGGCGCCGGTCGCGACCTTTATGGGCGGCGCAAGAACGGTAGCGAATTCCCCGTGGAAATCGGATTAAATCCGATTGAAACCGACGAAGGCATTATGGTGTTGTCGGCGATCGTCGACATCTCCGATCGCAAACAGAAAGCAGCGCGCATCGAAGCGGCGTTGCAGGAAAAGGATATTTTGCTGGGGGAGATACATCACCGTGTGAAAAACAATCTGCAGATCGTCTATAGCCTGCTCGATCTGCAGGCAGCGCGCATCGACGACCCCACTCTGCTAGGCATGCTGCAGGACAGTCAAAACCGAATCCGCTCGATGTCGCTGATTCACCAGACGCTGTATGAATCGAAGGATTTCTCCCGGGTCGATTTCGCCAGCGTGCTGGACGCCCTGGTTCCTGCGCTGATGAATTCATACAGCCTGAACCCGGAAAACATTGCCATATCGATAGACGCCCATGAAGTGCTGCTACCACTCAATCAGGCGATTCCCTGCGGCCTGATTATCAACGAGCTGATCGCAAATGCGCTAAAACATGCCTTCCCCGATCAACGATCGGGAAAAATACATATTGCACTCAATCTCGAAACGCAGAATTCGGTGGTGCTGACAGTCAGTGATGATGGCATCGGCATGCCGCCACTGGACATCAAAAACACCCACACCCTGGGATTAAAGCTGGTGAGCCTGCTTACCGATCAGCTCAGTGGCGAAATGGCCACGAATTACGTCAATCCAACACAATTTCAGCTGCGCTTTCCGATGGACATGATTAATGAAATGGCTCATTGAAGTGGCGATGGTAATTATCAGAACAAATGAAGCGCTCCCTGGAGAGCCCCATGCAAAAAATTGTGATAGTTGAGGATGAAGGCATTGTCGCCTTCAATCTGCAGCAACGATTGCAGAAACTGGGTTATGAAGTGCCGGGAATCTTCGCTTCGGGGGAACAGTTGATCAACGATATAGAACTGTTGCGACCCGACCTGATATTGATGGATGTACATATTCAGGGCGCGCTCGACGGCATCGATACCGCCGCTCGGCTGTACGAAAAGTTGCGGATACCCGTGGTCTATCTGACCGCGCACTCAGAAGAGTCGACGCTGGAGCGGGCCCGCGCCACCAAACCCTATGGTTATCTCCTCAAGCCTTTTTCCGAACGCGAATTGCACGCGACCATACAAATGGCATTGGAACGCTGCCAACTCGATCAAGCGCTGTTCGGCAGCGAGGAGCGACTTCGGCTAGCGCTCGACGCGGCAGATATGGGTTCCTGGGAGCTGGATTCCGCCTCGCGCGACATTCTATGCATTGGCCAGGCCAATCGAATATTCGGCTTCCCCAGCGATTCCATTCGCATTGACTGGAGCACTTTCATGGCACAGGTGCATTCCGACGACAATGTTCGTGTAGCGATGGAAATTAACCGCTGCATTCAGGAAAACTCGGCGTGCCAACTCGAGTTTAAAAGCAAAGGCGGCGTCGAATCACGCTGGCTGAAATTGCAGGCCAAGGCTTTTTCGCCCAGGCACAGCGATCAAATCGAGCGCGTTGTCGGTGTCATTCAGGATATCAGCGAACGAAAACAATCCGAGGCTCATTTGCGTCGCGCCGCAACCGTCTTTGAATCGACGCAAAACGGTATCGTCATACTCGACAAGGATTTTCGTGTCATTACTGCCAATCAAAGTTATTGCGACATGACCGGCTATGCGCTTAATGAACTGATCGGAAAGCTGCATTATTCGCAGTCAGCCATGCACGGCTCCAAAGAAGAGGAAATGTTCGAGACGCTGCAATCGTGTGGAATCTGGCGCGGCGAATTATCCGGCCGTCGCAAGGATGGAAAAAAATTTCCGACGCTGACGAATATTGCCGCCGTGCGCGATACCGATGGTGTGGTCAGCCATTACATTGTGGTTCGATCCGATCTTTCTTCGATTCACGACGCGCAAAAAGAGCTTTACCGACTGGCCCATCACGACGCTCTCACCGGGCTTCCCAACCGACTGCTGGCGATGGATCGTCTGGCTTCGGCGCTGGAGTGGGCGACACGTCACGCCACACAAGTCGCGGTATTGTTTATCGATATCGACCATTTTAAACACGTCAACGACACACTCGGGCACGGTACCGGCGATGAACTGCTGCTGGCCGTTGCGCATCGCCTGCGTCGATGCCTGCGTTCCGAAGATACGGTTGCCCGCCTGGGCGGCGATGAGTTCATGGTGATATTGCAGGAGATACGACGCGCCGAAGAAGTCGCGATAACTGCGGAAAAAATTCTCGATACGCTGGGCGCCAGCATCAACCTGGCAGGAGCCTCCCTGTCGATTTCGGCAAGTATTGGCATCAGCATATTCCCCAACGATGGCAGCTATGGCGCCGACTTGATTCGCGCAGCCGATACCGCCATGTATTCCGCCAAGGATCGCGGACGCCGACGTTTCGTATTTTATACACCGGCGATGACCGATGCGGCCGTGCGTTATATGGCTTTAAATCAGGAC
>JBEVMI010000434.1:0-6576 GCA_040508685.1 Spongiibacteraceae bacterium | reverse complement strand
TGACTTCAACGTGATGGCCGGCTGTCAGCACCCGGTTAAAAACAACAACAGCTAGAGAGATTCATGAACAAATATCCGCTCTGGAAATATCTGCTCATTTTGTTTGTGCTCGCCATCGGGACTTTCTACGCGGCGCCCAATGTGTATGCGCCGGATCCGGCCATTCAGATTTCCGGCGAGAACAGCGCAACGTTGGTGCAGCAGGCGACGATCGAGCAGGCGATCAACACGCTGCAGCAGAACAACATTGCTTATTTCGGTGAAGAGATCGAAGGACAGGGCAAGGCCGGCCTGATCCGGCTGCGCGATCTCGAACAGCAACTGCGAGCGCAGGGTCTGGTGCAACGCGCGCTTGGCGACGGTTATGTGGTGGCGCTCAACCTTGCGCAGAACACGCCCGAATGGATGAGCAAACTCGGCGGCAAGCCGATGAAACTCGGTCTCGATCTCAGCGGCGGCGTGCATTTTCTGTTGCAGGTCGACACGCCGGCCGCGGTCGGCAAGCGGCTGGAGTTTGCTGCGACCGGTATCAAGCGCAAGTTGCGCGAGACGCGCGTGCGCGGTCTTGTCGACCAGCGCGGTGACACCGTGGTGGGTCGTTTCAAGGACCAGGCGCTCGCCGATCAGGCCATTGGCATCGCCAGCGAGGAATACCCGGAGCTTCAGCATGTGGTCAGCGCGGATGCTGAGGGCGTGGTGATTACCTGGACCATGCTGCCGGCGAAAATCAAGGAAATCGAAGATTATGCCGTCAGTCAAAACCTGACGACGCTGCGCAATCGCGTCAACGAGCTCGGCGTTGCGGAGCCGCTGGTACAGCGCCAGGGCCGCAATCGTATCGTGGTGGAATTGCCGGGTATTCAGGACACTGCGGAAGCGAAGCGAATTCTCGGTAAAACCGCGAACCTCGAATTTCGTCTCGAAGCGAAGTCCAGCGCTGATGACTCTTCAAAGGAACAGTTCGAATTTCGGGATGGTCGGCGCCTGGCCTGGCTGGAGCGCGACGTGGTCATTACCGGTGAACGGGTGTCGGACGCCAAATCGGGTTTTGATTCACAGAGCGGTCGCGCCGAGGTCAATATTGCACTGGATAGCGATGGCGGGGCACTGATGAGTCAGTCGACTCGCCACAATATCGGTCGCAATCTCGGCGTGTTGTTTATCGAGCGCAAGGTCCGCACGACCTATCAGAAAGATGCGGCGGGCAATGAAGTCGCGGTGCGTACGCCCTACGACGAAAAACGCATCATCAGCCTTGCCACCATTCAGGATGCCCTCGGTAACCGTTTCCGCATTACTGGCCTCGATAATCCGGCCGAGGCGGCGGAGCTGGCGTTGTTGCTGCGTGCCGGTGCGCTGGCAGCGCCGATGGATTTTGTCGAGGAGCGCACCGTCGGTCCATCGCTGGGCGCAGAAAACATCAAGCAGGGTGTCGACGCAATTTATTACGGCATCGCCTTTGTCGCCGTGGTGATGATCGCGCTGTATCGGCCGTTCGGCCTGTATGCGGTCACCGCCATGTGCATCAACGTGATCCTGCTGGTCGCGGCGATGTCGCTGCTGTCGGCGACCCTGACCATGCCTGGTATCGCCGGCATCGTGCTGACGATGGCGATGGCGATCGACGCCAACGTGCTGATCAATTGTCGGATCAAGGAGGAGTTGCGAAGGGGGTTGGCGCCGCAATCCGCCATTTCGGCCGGTTACGATCGCGCCGCAAACACGATTTTCGATGCCAATTTCACTGGCCTGATCATCGCGGTAATTCTGTATGCCATCGGCACCGGCCCGGTGAAGGGTTTTGCGATCACTTCGGCGATCGGCCTGGTAATTTCGCAATTCACCGCAGTGATGGTGACACGCGCGATGGTGAATCTGATTTACGGCGGTCGTCGCCTGCAGAAACTGTGGATTTGAGCGAGGATTGAATATGAATCAGGCCACGACGAAAGAAATGAAAGTCATCGACTTCCTCGGTGTACGCAAGCCGGCGATGTGGATATCGATGCTGTTGAGCATCGCGGCGATCGTGCTGATCGCAGTCAAGGGGCTGAACTTCGGTCTCGACTTCACCGGCGGTACGCTGATCGAAATCAGCTACAGCAAAGAGGTGCCGCTCAACGATATTCGCGACACGCTAGGGAAGGCGGGTTACGAACGTATCACTGTCGTGAACTACGGCAGCGATACTGAAGTCATGGTGCGGATGCCGAAAAGCGACGATCCCCATGTCGGCAATCGTTTGCTGGAGACGCTGCAAAAAGATACGCAGGCGGAGTTGGAATTGCGGCGCGTGGAATTTGTCGGCCCACAGGTCGGTGAGGAGCTGCGCGAGGCCGGTGGTTTGGCGATGTTATTGGCTTTGATGGCTGTGGCAGGTTATGTCGCGCTGCGCTACCAGTACAAATTTGCGGTGGGCGCTATCGTATCGCTGTTTCATGACGTGATCATGGCACTGGGGTTTTTTGCGTTGTTTCAGTGGGATTTCGATCTGAATACGCTGGCAGCGATACTGGCCATTGTCGGTTATTCGATTAACGATACCATCGTTATCTTCGACCGAATTCGTGAAAATTTCCGCAAATTACGTAAGATGCCGGCCATCGACGTGCTGAATATTTCGACCACTGAAACCCTGGATCGCACGCTGGCCACATCCGGTATCACCCTGGCAGTATTGCTGTCGCTGTTCTTGTTTGGTGGTGAGTCGCTGCGTGGTTTTTCTCTGGCGTTGATCATAGGCACCGTGGTGGGCACTTACTCGTCGGTCTATGTGGCATCGGCAATTTCGCTCAGCATGAATCTGGCGCGGGAGGATCTGATGGAGCCAGTGGTGCAAAAAGAAGGCGCATCCACAGACGGTCGTCCTTAAATACGCAAGTAACAAAAAAGGCCCTTCAGGGCCTTTTTTGTTGACTGGATTTTTTCAGCATTATTTCAGCAGACGCCGCCGAGATGCGGTTGCACGATTTGCAGTACGGCTTTCAGGCATTTCGGATTGCCGCAGACGACGTTGCCACTCTGCATGTAGTCATTGCCGCCATTGAAGTCACTGACCAGACCGCCGGCTTCGCGCACTAACAGTGAGCCTGCGGCGATATCCCAAGGTTTCAGTTTTAATTCCCAGTACGCATCGAGTCGGCCCGCGGCGACATAAGCCAGGTCAAGTGCGGCGGAACCGGCGCGGCGAATGCCTGCGGTTTTTTCCGCGACTTCCTGCAATGCCACCATGTAAGCCGGAATGTATTCCTCGCAGCGTGACTTGTGCAGGATGCCGGTGCCGATCAATGCACCGTCGAGATTTTTGCGCGCGCTGACGCGTATGCGGCGGCCATTCAGTTGTGCACCGCGACCGCGGCTGGCGGTGAATTCCTCGCCGCGAATCGGGTCGAGCACGACCGCGTGTTCGATCTGGCCGCGGTATTCGCAGCCGATCGATACCGAAAAATGCGGGATGCCACGCACGAAGTTGGTGGTGCCATCGAGTGGGTCGATGATCCAGCGGTATTCGGAATTGCTGTCGCCGGTGTCGCCGCTTTCTTCGCCGAGGAAGGCGTGGTCGGGATAGGCTTTTTTCAGGTGATAAATGATTTCGCGTTCGGCGGCGCGGTCGACTTCGGAGACAAAGTCATTGGCATTTTTTTCCTCGACCACGAGCGTGTCGAGTTTATCGGTGGCACGGGCGATGAGTTCGCCGGCTTTGCGGGCCGCTTTCAGGGCAATGGTGAGCATCGGTTGCATGAGCGGGCCTGCGTTGCGTGGGAAACAGAAGGGCGGCATAAAAACAGCGCGGCAGTATATCAAACCGTAACGCGGGCAGGCTGTTAAACTGCGTGCCCCCAATTTCTCTGACGATTCCGCATCATGAATTCGCCACTCAATGCCGCTTCCCCTCTTGCACGTTCGCCTTTGGATCATGTGCGTATCGTGATGGTCCACACCACGCATCCGGGCAATATCGGTGCGGCAGCGCGGGCGATGAAAAACATGGGGCTCTCGCAGCTTTATCTGGTCGCTCCCAAAAGTTATCCCCACGATGATGCGACCTGGCGTGCGGCCAGCGCGGCCGATGTGCTCGAAGGGGCGGTGGTCGTAGAAACGTTCGAGGAGGCAATCGCGGGTTGTGCGCTGGTGGTCGGCAGCAGTGCGCGCGAACGGCGGATTCCATGGCCATTACTCGACTCGCGCCGTGCCTGCGAGCAGGCTTATCGCGAAGCGCGGACCGGCACGGTGGCGCTGGTGTTCGGGCGTGAGGATCGAGGCCTGACTAATGAGGAGTTGCAGCAGTGTCAGCTGCACGTGAATATTCCCGCCAACGACGCTTATAGCTCGCTAAATGTGGCGATGGCCGTGCAGGTGCTGGCCTATGAAATACGCATGGCTCATCTCGCCGGTGCGTTGCCGGATGACACGATGGAAGGCTGGGATATTCCATACGCCGGGGCCGATGACGTCGAGCGTCTCTTCGTGCACATGGAGGCGGCGTTGCTGGAGATGGATTTCCTCAAGGCGGAAGCCCCCAAGCAGGCAATGGCGCGGCTGCGCAGATTGTTTCAGCGTACGCGGCTCGACCAGATGGAAGTGAATATCCTGCGTGGCATTTTCACGATTGCACAACAATGGGTGCGACGGACGCGCAGCTAGTTGAGAATCATTCTTTTTAATTACTTGATTTAAACAGTAGGGCTTTGCATACTGCCGCGACGTCGAGACCATATGCGGATCGGGATTATGCGATTAACTACCAAAGGCCGGTATGCCGTCACGGCCATGCTCGATCTGGCGTTGAATGCTCACGATAACCCGGTCAGTCTGGCCGATATCTCGCAGCGCCAGGACATCTCGCTCTCCTATCTGGAGCAGCTCTTTGCCAAACTGCGGCGCAGCAAGCTGGTCGCCAGCGTGCGCGGCCCCGGGGGCGGATATTTGTTGAGTCGGGCTGCCGACGATATTTTTGTCGCGCAGATTATCGATGCGGTCAATGAAAGCATTGATGCCACGGGTTGTGGCGGTACTGCCGACTGCCAGGATGGCGAAACCTGCCTGACGCATTATCTGTGGAGCGATCTGAGCGCTCAGATCCACAATTTTCTCAGCGGCATCAGTCTGGCCAGCTTGGTGGATCGCGGCGAGGTCAAGGTGGTCGCTGCCCGCCAGCATCTGCGTGAGCAGGAGCGATCCCCGTCTAATATCCGCTGCACAGCCGTCGAGTGATTGCCGCGCATTGCCCGGCCGTGATTCATATCTGATACTGCCGGCCCCGCGGTCTGGAGCCTGTCATGACTTTCCTGGACACGAAAACCCCCGTCTATCTCGACTATGCCGCAACTACCCCGGTCGATCCCCGTGTCGCCGAAGTGATGATGGGTTGTCTGACGCGTGACGGCGTATTCGGCAATCCGGCGTCACGCTCTCATATATACGGTTGGAAGGCGGAGGAGGTGGTCGAGCGTGCGCGCCGGCAGGTGGCTGATCTGATTCACGCCGATCCACGCGAAATTGTCTGGACCTCCGGTGCCACCGAGTCCAACAACCTCGCCATCAAAGGTGCCGCTCAGGCCAATGGCGAGCGCGGTCGTCATATCGTCACCTCGCTGATCGAGCACAAAGCTGTGCTCGACTGTTGTCGTTTCCTTGAGCAGGGCGGCTTTGAAGTTACTTACCTGCAACCCCGGTCCGATGGTCTGATCCTGCCCGCGCAGGTAGCGGCTGCGTTGCGCAACGACACTGTGCTGGTGTCGCTGATGCACGCCAACAATGAGATCGGCACCATCACCGATATTGATGCGATTGGGCGGCTGTGTCGCGAGCGCGGCATTCTGTTTCATGTCGATGCCGCGCAGAGTGCCGGCAAACTGCCGCTGGATATGGCGGCGATGCCCGTGGATCTACTGTCGATGTCGGCGCATAAGTTATACGGCCCCAAAGGCATTGGTTCTCTTTACGTAAGACGCCGACCGGCAGTGCGGCTAGCTCCCCAGATCCATGGCGGCGGCCATGAGCGCGGTTTACGTTCAGGTACGCTGCCGACTCATCAGGTGGCTGGCATGGGCGCGGCTTGTGAAATTGCTGCAATGGAGATGACCGCAGAGGCGGAGCGCATCACGTTGTTGCGCAATGGTTTTCTGAAGAGTTTGGAGGGGGTTTTTGGGGTTAACGTAAACGGAAGTATTTTTTGCCGCCTGCCTGGCAATCTCAATCTCGCCTTTGCGGGTGTGGATGGAGAGAGTCTGCTGGTGGCGCTGAAGGATGTGGCTGTGTCGTCTGGATCGGCCTGTATGTCCGCCAGCGTCGAACCGTCCTATGTGCTGCGTGGCATCGGTCTGGCGGACGAGCGGGCGCAGGCCTCCCTGCGTTTTTCTTTCGGTCGCTTCACTACCGAAGACGAAGTTCGATTTGCTGCCGAGACTTTGCATTCCGTCCTGAATCGTCTGCGTGGCGAGGTCGCTTGATCGGTGGCCGGCTCGCTCTTCATCCTGAGAAGTTACCGTACAAATTCAATCTAAACCCACGTATAATCGGCCAGTTTTTCCATTCTGTCCTCAGGTCTGAGGCGAAGTGTTTTTCGCAATAGTC
>JBEVMI010000418.1:0-12160 GCA_040508685.1 Spongiibacteraceae bacterium | reverse complement strand
CAGGAAATCCGGCACTCATCAAACTGACGATATCGACCAGCTCTTCCGGATTGCCGAAGCGGGCACGCTCGCGCACCTGCCAGGTGCGGCTGGAATCGGCACCGGGCAGCAGGCACGACACCACTTCCTGGACTCCGATAAAAATTCCGTGCAAACCTGTTTCCGGTGAAAAATCCGGTGCCAGCACCATGTCGAAGGCGGGCAGCCCCATCTTGTGCGGGGCATCGCGAAAGGGGCGCAGGTGATCATCAGTCAGGGAGCTGTAGATTTTCCCCATCCGATCGCCGAGTCCGGCGCGGGTCAGCGATTCCACCAGTTGCCGCCGCCGCAACTGCAGTTCAGCGGCATCGTCACCCGCTGCCTCAAGTAGCGTTGGCGCGACTCGCACATCCACTATCCCGCCCCCCACTACAGGTTTGTCGCCGACACGACGCGGCAGCGTGAGATTGAGCGTGCGCACGACGTTCTGCAAAGCACTCACGGCCTTGGGTCGATGCTGCACGATACCCTCGAAGTCGAGAGCCTCACACAACCGGACCAGGCGCCCGGCCTCATCGTAGGGGGATTCAGGTCTATCGTTATTATTCACGTGACATATCCTTGGAAGCACCGGGTAAAGCGCCGCGAAAGTATAGCAACTCAACTCTCAATCGCCGGTCCTGTAGCGATCGGTGCAAGGAGGTAAGCCATGGCATCATCGAGCTTCGCGTCAGAAGCGCTGGCAACAATGCAGGCCAGCCGCGACGAAGACCTTTGCGTGGCCGATTTGCACCGGGAATTAACCTCACTGGCAGCGACGGTGCCCGCAGTCGAACGGCAATCCGCTGCCTGGATCGAACGCCTGCGTGCGGAGGGGCCGCGTCGACTGGGACTGGAAGCGCTGCTACTGGAATACCGCCTCGATACGCCGGAGGGCGTCGCGCTGATGTGTCTGGCGGAAGCGTTGCTGCGCATCCCCGACCCCGCCGCGGCCGACCGCTTGATTCACGATGTTCTCAGTCCGTTGTCATGGCGGGAACATCTGGGCCATAGCGAGGATATTTTCGTCAACGCCGCCAGTTGGGGCCTGGCACTGACCGGGCGCCTGCTGACTGCGCACGAACAACCACAGGGACATCCGCAGCGCTGGCTCGAACGCATCGCCAGCCGCGTCGGCGAAAACCTGTTGCGGCAGGCGCTGCAGCAGACCATGCGTTTTCTCGCCAATCAGTTCGTACTCGGTGAAACCCTGCCGGCGGCATTGCATCGCGCCGAGGCGGACTGGCGCAAAGGTTACACGCACTCCTTCGACATGCTCGGCGAAGCCGCTTTAACCTACGCCGACAGCCGCCGCTATTTCGCGGCATATCGCGAGGCCGTCGCCACGGTTGGTGCCAGCGTTGTGCCACCTGCGCTACCGCGCCCCAACGTCTCGATTAAATTGTCGGCGCTGCATCCGCGTTATGTCTCCGCGCAGTGGTCGCTGCTGCAGCGCGAATTGATTCCCGAGCTGTGCGCGCTGTGCGAATTTGCCGCCGCGTGCAATGTGGCGCTGTCGATCGACGCCGAAGAAGCCGATCGCCTTGAGTTATCGCTGCAACTCGTCGCGAGTGTCCTCGCGCAGCTGGATGCCAGCGCCCGCCCCTATCTCGGGGTCGTGGTGCAGGCTTACAACCAGCGCGCGCTCGGCGTGCTGCGTTACCTGCATACACTGACGCAGCAATTTTCGCTGCGCATGAATATCCGGCTGGTCAAAGGCGCGTACTGGGACAGCGAAATCAAGCGCGCACAACAACGCGGGCTCGATCACTATCCGGTATACACCCGCAAATACGCGACCGATCTTTCCTACCTCGTGTGCGCGCAATTTCTATTACACAACCCGCAACATTTTTATCCGCAATTTGCGACCCACAATGCCACCACCCTCGCCGCCATTATCGCGCTGGCATCGGCCGGACAAGATTTTGAGTTGCAGCGCCTGCACGGCATGGGCGAAGCATTGTACGACTGCGTGCGCGAGCAATTTCCGGCGCTGCACTGCCGCATTTACGCACCCATCGGCGAACACCGCGAGCTGCTGCCCTATCTGGTGCGGCGACTGCTGGAAAACGGCGCCAATACGTCGTTTATTCATCAACTGTACGATCGCACCATCACCGTCGAAACCCTGGCCCGGCATCCGCTCAATGCCGACAACGATCCGCGCCTGCCGCTGCCCGCCGCCTTATTTGCACCGGAGCGAATCAACTCACCCGGCATCGACCTCCACCATCGAACTTCGCGCGACATTTTATTTGCGGACATTGCAGCGTTTCGCCAAACCCTATCTGCAACCGAAACCACAACGGCAGCCAGCGTTGTGCACAACCCCGCCACTCGACAAGTGATCGGCCACTGGACCACCGCCACCGACTCTGATATCGACAGCGCAGTGACCACTGCACGAACCGCGCAACGCAAGTGGGAAAACCGCGGCGTGGAAACCCGCGCACGGGCACTGGAACGACTGGCCGATCTATTGATCGCACAACGCGCCGAGTTGATCGCACTGATGGCGCTGGAAACTGGCAAAACCCTGGAAAATGCGCTCGACGAAATTCGCGAAGCCGTCGATTACTGCCGTTATTACGCCGCACAGGCGCGCACGCTTTTGCAAACATCGACAGCACTGCCCGGCCCCACCGGTGAACACAACGAATTGCGCTTGCGACCGCGCGGCGTATTCGTCTGTATCAGTCCATGGAATTTTCCGCTGGCAATTTTTTGCGGACAAATCGTGGCGGCGCTGGCAACGGGTAATACCGTCGTCGCCAAACCGGCCGAACAATCGACACTGACGGCGTTGCGCACCGCGCAGCTGATGTATGCAGCGGGCATCCCGGAAGCGGTGTTGCAGATTTTGCCAGGCGACGGCGCCAGTGTTGGCGCCGCACTGTGCGCACGCACTGACATCGACGGCGTGGTTTTTACCGGCGGTTTCAGCACCGCAAAAATCATTCAGCGCCAACTCGCGAATCGCGATGGCGCCATCATTCCCTTCATCGCCGAAACCGCCGGTCTCAACTGCCTGATCGCCGACAGCAGTGCACAACCGCAGCAGCTCGCCATCGATGTCTTGCGGTCGGCGTTCGACAGCGCCGGCCAGCGCTGCTCGGCATTGCGGGTATTGTTCCTACCACAGACAGGAGGGCCGCAGTCCAGCGCCGATGTTATCGAAGCACTGCTGATCGGCGCATTGCCAACCCTGCAACTCGGCGATCCATTCGACTGGAGCACGGATATCGGTCCGATCATCGATATCGACGCATTGCAGAAACTGCAGAAGCATGTCGAAAAATTTCGCGCACAGGGGCGCGTTTTATTTCAGGGCAACGTACCAGCGGTTGGCAATTTTTTTGCGCCGACAATAATCCGACTGAGCGCCCTCAGCGAATTAACCGAAGAAGCATTCGGCCCGATCCTGCATATCGTGCGTTACGATGAACACGCGATCGAAGCCGTCATCGCAGATATCAATGCCGCCGGCTTCGGTCTGACCTGCGGCATTCACAGCCGCAATCTGCAACGCGCGCAGGATTTTGCGCAGCGCCTGCGCGTCGGCAACTGTTATATCAACCGCGACATGATCGGCGCCGTAGTCGGCGCGCAGCCATTTGGCGGCTGCGGCAAATCCGGCACCGGGCCCAAAGCCGGCGGGCCGAATTATCTGCACCGTTTTCTGACCGAACAAACCCTCACCGTCAACACCGCTGCCCTCGGCGGCGATCCGAAATTGCTGTCGACAGGGCACCCCTGAGCAGTCTCGAAAGCTTCCGAAAAATGTCATACAAACTGCTGACACGCGCAAAAAAACTCAGAAAATATTTCTATCTTCATGAAATGCGTATGAATGCTCGCGAATTTCCAACAGCTACGCACCGACCTGCATGTCACATTAATGCAACAAAACCCAGGGAGAATGCCGGCCAACGCGAAGATATGACTTCGCGCCGCGATACTCTTTCTTAACGAGCTACGTCTTACGCGACACGCCGTTTAAGTTGAATGCCCACACCGGGCACATAGAGAGTGTCGATCGCATACCAATGACTCTGGGAGAAACTGGATGAAACGCAAACTGCTTCCGCTGCTGATTGCCGGGCTTACCGCGGCCTCCGCCAATATTGCCCTCGCCGGCGCGCCAACGGTTTACGGCAAGGTTAACGTCACCGTTCACAAGAACGACTTCCAATCCGTTGCAGGCGGCCAAGCTGTAGACAGCACCGACAACTGGTCGATGGAAAGCAATGCATCGCGCCTCGGCGTCAAGGGTGACTACGATGTTTCCGCCGATCTCAAGGCCATCTACAAACTGGAATACGAAATTGCGGTAGATGATGGCGTCAACAGCAATACTCGCGAATTCTCCGCACGCAATATTTACGCGGGTATGCAAGGTGGCTGGGGTACGCTGATCGCCGGACGTAACGACACCCCGCTGAAACTGTCGCAGGGTGAAGTCGATCGCTTCAATGACCTGCCGCTCGCGGACATCCAGAATTTTATGGTTGGCGAAAACCGCGCCGACAACATGATCATGTACAGCAGCCCGAGCTTCAGCGGCTTTAATGTCACGCTGGGCCTGGTCGAAGGCGAAGACGATGGCGTCACCGACGGCGAAGATGACGACAGCCTGGCTGACACCATCTCTGCAGCAGCCACTTACACCAACAAAATGCTGTATCTCGCCCTGGCGATGGACAGCAACATGAACGAAAGTACCGACACCATCCGTTTTGTTGGTGAAGTCAGTTTCGGCCCCGCAAAAATCGGCGCTATTTACCAGACCGCCGAAGGCAATGAAAACTACGACGTCATCAGCACGGTACGCGGCGATCTGACCAGCTTCGATGCAGACATCGACCCGACCGCAGCCACCGCAGTGGGTTTCGATGAACAAGACGCTTATGTTCTCAACGGTGAGGTGAAACTCGGCGGCCCATGGAAACTGAAGGCGCAGTACGGTTATTCGGAATCGACCACTGCGAACGGTTTCGACGATGCCGAATCCACCCTGATGGCTTTGGGCATCGATTACAAACTCAACGACAACGCCAAACTGTTTGCGTACTACGCATCGCTCGAAACCGAAGGCGATTCCGCCTTCACCGACGACACCGTAGAAGACAAGACGCTGGCTGTCGGCTTCGACTTCAAGTTCTGATTCTCTCCGCTATGCTCCGGGGGCGAAAGCCCCCTTTTTTTATTCATTATTTATACCCCATCGTCTACCCCATTTATTTATAGAGCCCACCGATCAACAATCGATCAGGCTCTGTTCGACAACCCCATCTCCGCAAAAAATTCTATCGATATAACCTGCGAAGTTATATTCAAAGGAAAAAACAAACTAATTCAGCCAGAAACTCCACTGATATATTCGCCACCACATCGGAGCTCGACTCGGAAAATTTTCAACATCCGCATGGTTTCGCATTGTTCTGCGCGGCTGCGCCGGTTCAGTTGAAGCACCAGTGGTTTACAAAAAAATCAAACATTCGGCAAAAATATTGGAGACCCTTTAATGAAACGTAAATTGCTCACGGCTGTTATCGCCAGCCTTACTATCGGCGCTACCAGCTCTGCCCTCGCCGGCTTCCCGACCGTCTACGGCAAGGTCAACGTCACCCTGAACAAATACGACCTGGAAAAACTCAGCGCCGCAACCGGCGCTGGCGTAGTCGACGAACTCGATAACTGGTCGCTGGAAAGTAACGCTTCGCGGATCGGTATTCGCGGCGATTTTGATATCACCAGCGATCTCAAGGCCATCTACAAACTCGAATACGGTATCGATGTCGATAACGGCAGCGGATCGAACAGTCGTGAATTCAACCAACGGAATATCTACGGCGGGTTCCAGGGCAGCTGGGGAACCTTGTTCGCGGGCAAAAACGATAGTCCGTTGAAACTGATTCAGACCAATACCGTCACCCAGTCGGACATCGATCGTTTCAACGACATGCCGCTGGCGGATATCGGCACTTACCTGGTCGGCGAAAATCGTCCCGACAACGTTATTCAATACGCCTCGCCGATCCTGCTCGGTGGTTTCGAGATCGCAATCGCGGCGATTCAGGGTGAAGAAACCGGTGTGCCGGTATCCGCCACCAACAAACAGGATGACGACGGTTTCGCCAGCGGCAAATCCATCGCGCTGACCTACGGCAAATCGAGCTGGTACACCGCAATCGCATACGACGACAACGTTGCGCTGGCCGATACGCTGCGCGCCGTGGGCGAGGTGACCTTGGGGCCGGTCAAGATCGGCGCCATCTATCAAACCTCGGAAAAACACGAGAATGTCGATGTGATCGGCCCGTTCTCCACCTTTATCGGCTCGCAGAACAGCCCCAACCCGATCTCCGAGTGGGACGGCTCCGGCGCCGTAGCCAACTCGTTCAAGGAGCAGGAAGGTTATGTGATCAACGCCGCGTGGAAGGTTGCCGGACCCTGGACCGTGAAGGGCCAGTTCGGACACTCGGACACCACCCCGCAGCAACAACCGATTGCAACCGGCGTTAAATACAAGGACGTCGCGGTCGATGCCATCGCCGCCGGTGTCGATTACAAACTGAACGACAATGCCAAGTTGTTTGCCTACTACGCGTCGGTGGACACCGAAGGCGACAATCTGGTCAGCACCAAATCCACCCAGGACAAAACCTACGCCGTCGGTTTCGACCTGAAATTCTAAGCCGGGATCTCTGCCACAAACCTGGGGGCCGCGCGCCCACTTTTTATTTCATAATTCTTTCATTTATGTTGCATACAATCGGCACCCGTACGCACCCATTACCATTCGCTACCCAAGAGAACACAACACTATGACTTCGACCCTGCTAAAAATCGTCGCCTTCACGCTCACCGCCACTGCCGGCAGTTTCTGTTTCGCGCAGATGGATGTGGATCAGGCCGACTCGCTCAACTTCGAGGCTTTCCACAAGGACAAGAAAGAATCCATCAAGGTCTGGAAGGACGACAAAACCAAAAAAGAGGAAACGGTGAAGGCTTACGATCAGACCAATGCCGCGCCACCCGCTACAGCGCCGACTACTACCAGCAATAATCTCAGCTCGACACCCGTCACAACGGCTGCACCCGTTGCCGCCGCTGCCGCGCTTACCAAACCGGGGCAACGTTATGAAGTGCGCGAACGTTACTCACTGAGCCGTAGCGCGAAGACACCGTATTCGGCATTTTTCGTGATTGAGCCGCTGCATCAGCAATCCGCCAGGCTGTGCCCGAAAGGCTGGAAAAAGCTGAGCGAACGTTCGGAGCCGGTCGAGCAGGATTTCTTTCAGTACTACGAGATTGAATGTCTGTAAGGGAAGTTGGAATCCATCACCAATGCAATAAATAGGCATCAAACCCGGCCTGGCGCAGCAGGAATACCGCCAGCTCGCTGCGCCGGCCGCCGCAATTGGCAACCAGGCAGGGGCGCTCTTTCGTCAACGTCGAAAACGCCGCGCGCAATTCTGAAATCGGAATGCGCTGACTGCCCGCCAGCGGTTTGCGGCGTGACTCCACCGGAAATCGCACGTCCAGCAATTGCACCGTGTCGTCGCTGCCATCGTCATCTTTGTTGGCCAGTGCCACGCGGGCCAGTTCGGCGCTCGCGTTGCGCACCAGATGCGGATATATCAATTCGATGAATGCCGCCCGGTCGAGCTTGGCAACCACACCGTCGGACTCCATGACTACATCGGCGTTGCGCACCGTATCCGCGACCAGTGACTCCTCGCCGAAATAATCGCCGGGTATCAGCGGAATTTCACGGCCTTCGAAAATGCTGTCGCTGGCGGCACGCACCGACGCCACGCCCTGCGTCAATACATACATGGCATCGCCGGACTCACCGCGGCGAATGACCGTATCGCCCTGCTTCATCTCGACACTGAACAGGCAGCCGAGCAACTGCGGAATGACCATCACCGGCAAATGATTGGCGAGTGGCGATTGCAAAAATCGCGACATCCAGTCGACGGCAACATCGCTGTCGGATACGCGGAATTCATCGGAGAAATCCGAATCGCTGAGGGGACTCACGCCGTATTGATTGAAGTCGACCACGTCGCCGGCAAGGAATATCGATTTACCGATGATATGGGGAGCGGACTCGATCTGCGTTTGCAGTGTCACCTGTGTGGCGCGATTGCGCGCTGCGCTCGCGAGCAACACTTCATCGATCAATTCGCGCGGCACCAGCACGGCATCGCATTCGTCGATCGCGACAATCTGCCCGCCTTCCGCCGGCAACAGATTATCGAGCGGTTGCAGCGCCGAATCCTCGCCAGCCTGCAACGACTGCCGATCGAAAAAGGAGCGGCGCAGCTCGGCGGCTCCACTAACGAGATACGTCAGCTGCAAACCAGAACGCATATTGCTGCGCAATAACGCCTGGCCGCGTTTGCAGCGCCGATGTTCCAGTCGCTCCCACCAAACACCCAGATCCTCCACCTGCAATTGATTGAAGGGATAACACTGCGCAAGCACGGCCGAAGCACTGGTGTTCATCGAAGACCTCATCCGGGTGGGAGCGAGCCGGAACCACATTTTGTTAAAAGAGGATGGCGTTGCGCGGCAAGTGTTTACGCTTATCGAAAACGTTATGCATTGCGCTCGACGCTGCGATCAACAGTGACAAAAATTTCGACACTTTTTGACCACAGGCCGCAGTATGGCTGCGATTTTTCGGATGAAATTTGAACGGCTTCGCAGAATAAGGCGCCGCTCATCGGCGCGACGCAAAAGATCTAAACAGAAAAAAATCCAATGAAATAAATCTAACAATTTTCGTCAGGCGATAACGCTCACCGACCCTTTTACGCGTCGTTCGAATCAGACCGGATAGAGCACAAGGGCAACGCAAAGAAAATGAACAGAGACAAAGGCTGCACCACCTCATCCCGAAAACGAAATAAACAGAATGAAGGAACCTCTGATTAAGCGTTGCGCCAGGAGTAGGCACATGTAGGTGAGCGAAGTCAGGTCGCATGCGGCCGGAGCACAGGAAGCGGAGCATACATTTGAGTATGTGAGCATTCCGCGCACCGCCCGCATGTGAGATGACGAGCGCAGTAGCTTAGGCAGAGGTTCTTAACTCGGCAGGAAATCCAGCGAGTAGTTGACGCGCGTACGCTGTACGTCGTCGGCACCGAAACTGATCATGCGAATACGCGCCAGAATTTTTCCGATCAGACCCTGATCGCTCAATTCGCTGGAGATCAGCTTGATATCGCTGACCTGACCGCTGGCATCGATCACCATTTCAAAGACGAAGCGGCCTTTGAGATCGGGATTTTCACGCAGCGCACGGTTGTAGATCGAAAAAATCGCGCCCTTGTTCTGATCCATCGTGCGGCGAATCGATTCATCGCTGCGTCCACCGCTGTCGCCACCGGCGCCGACGAGATCACCTTTCTTGCCGTTTTTACCGGGACCGGCGCCGTCTCCGCTGCCGCTGCCAACACCGTTGCCGCGACCGCCACCGACCCCACCGCCGGAAGTACCCTGACCGTACACGCCGGGCGGGCCTTCAATACGGGTGGTTTCGCGACCCGACAATGCAATACCACCGGTATCGCGACTGAGTGCTGCGGTATTGATGCCGCCACTGCCGCCGGTGGCCTTGCCGGCGATTACCGAGCGTTCGGTTTTTTCAGCGGTACCGACACCACGAGTCAAATTGCTTTTAGTGACTTTCGAAACATCGACGCTCTCGCGCATTTCCGCGAGATCATCCTTGAACGCGAGCACACCGGATTTGGCCGCAACTTCGCGCGCCTGCTGCATCAATTCAACCGGCGCTTCTTTATTCGGACCACCACCACCGCCGGCGCGTACTGCTGATTTGGTTTTGCTCGGCGCCACCGCGACCGGTTTGACCGGTTTCGCTTGCGGCGGCGGCACCGGCTTTTCGACCGGCTTGGGAACCACGGCCACCGGTTTGGGCGGCGGTACTATTTTTGGCAATTCGACCGGCTTCGCCAGATTGGGTTTGTCGAGGATCACGCGCGCGAGCTGCGATTGCTCCAACACGGTAGGCATCTCCGGCGGCGGCACCGGCAACAGCCGCACGACCAGACTGAGCACCACCGTCACCGCGGTGACAACAATCGCCAGCAGACGGAAGCGCGCATCTTCCTTGTGGCTCGAAGACCACGGCAGCAATAATTCGGGACCGCGCGACAACACGATGGCCACTTAAACCCCCTGCCCCGTTGCGCCAGATGTCGACGTCAGCGCCGCTGCTCCTTGCGTAGACACCTCCTGTTTATCCACCGCCAGTGCGATATCGCGAAACTCCGCCAGTGCACAGGTTGCCATCACACGCTTCAAGACTTTGTACGGCAATTGCTGATCGCCCATGATGGTGACGGCGCGACCATTCGGTTTCTCCTCTTCCGTCAACGGCCGCGCGGCGATATTGGCGTCGAGCGCCGCGTGCAGTGCGATCACGTCGTCCGATTCGGACGCGAGTACCGTCGGCACCGTCGCAATGAGTTTGCCGTCGAGCCTGATTTCATTGTTGTCGATCTTGATCAGCGCGGTGTAATCGGGGCGCCGTTCTGAATACGATTTCGGCAGATGAATGGCGCGGTCCTGATCCAGTACCTGCGCATCGCCGATATTGATGATCAGGAAGATCATCACGTTGGTAAAAATATCGACCAGCGCCACCAGCGGCAGCGTTGCGTGTTTCATCCGGCGATGACCGCGGCGCATGCGGCGCGCGCGCGCTGAAGTTTTCATGGCTGTGCTCCTGCGGCCACGTCCGGCACCGCTTCCAAAGCAGGCGCATCGCCGAAGGCCACATCCGGAAACAGCTCGGCGTCGACCACGCTGGCGGCCACCACGGCTTTATACGAGCGCACGGTATCGACCACGCTGATCAATGTCTGATATGGCGTTTCCGGCTCGGAAAGAATCGTGATGGACTTTTTGTCGATGGCCTTTTCGCTCAGCAGTTTTTTCAGGTCCTGCATGGTCAGCGACAGCAATGCAAAATCCGGATGCTGCTCGGGCGTATTCGGGATGGTTTTCAGCACGGTGCCGCGCGGAAAATTCACCACCATGCTGTCCTGGCGAATCACCAATTCGACTTCCTCGTTCGCCAGCTCGGTGACGCCCCCAGCACCACCTTCCGGCAGCTTGAGGTTGAGTACGGTGATTTGCGAAAACACCAGGCTCATCAACAGCACCGGCACCAGCACAATCATGATATTGAGCAGGCCGGTGATATCGAGGTCCGCGTGTTCGCGCGATTCGTGGCGTCTGTTTCGCATGGCTGGAGTAGTCGTCCGCTGAAACTGTTGGCTTAACTAATGGAAAGACCGGGAATTCAGTCAGTCGCGCGGCTCTGCGAATTCAGCATTTTCTTGTCGGTGAGCATATTCAGGAATTTCACGCCGGCCATTTCCAGGCTGTCGATAATTTCAGTGGTTTTGGTCTGTAGCAGCGCATGCACGATCAGCAGCGGGATCGCCGAGATCAGGCCGAACGCGGTGCAGTTCATCGCCTCGGCAATTGCAGACGACAGCAGTGCAGATTTTTCGGAGGCATTGGCGTGACCGACCGCGGCGAAGGCAGAGATCAGACCGACGACGGTGCCGACCAGACCCAGCAGCGTCGCGATATTCGCCAGCGTCGCCAGGTATTGCGTGCGTTTTTCCAGCCGCGGCATCGCCTCCATCACGCCCTCTTCCATCGCGTACTCGACATCTTCGCGGCGCTGCGTGTGTGGCAGTCGGGCCACCCCGGCGGCGATGATGCGACTGATGGGCGCATTCGACGATTCCGCAAAATTGAGGATGCTTTTGTAATCCTGCTTTTTCAGCAGCGGCAGGATTTCATCGAAGGCCTTGCGATTGGCGCTGCGCGCCATCGTCAGAAAAATCCAGCGCTCGATCGCAATCGCGATGCCGAAGCAGGCCGCGATCGCAATCGGGAACATAAAAAAGCCGCCTTCCCGAAAGAACTGGAGGAGCTTCGCGATAAATTCCATGATGAATTCCTGTAGTGATGCCAATGGTCAGAAAAATGGATGATCTGAAAAATGAATGATAGCGGCTCTCCGGATTCATGCCGCCTGCGCTGCGCAGCACACACAAAAAGCGCCGACCCATTCACAGTTTTT
>JBEVMI010000415.1:0-6270 GCA_040508685.1 Spongiibacteraceae bacterium | reverse complement strand
GGGCTGTCGATGTCGCTGGGTGCGTTTCTCGCTGGCGTGCTGCTCGCCGATTCCGAATATCGCCACGAACTCGAAGCCGTGATCGAACCGTTCAAGGGTTTATTGCTCGGCCTGTTTTTCATGGCGGTGGGCATGACCGTCGATCTGCCGTTGCTGGTGCAGGAGCCGCTGCTGATCGGCGCACTGGTGTTCGGGCTGATCGCCATCAAGGCGGGCGTATTGTTTTCGTTGCGCTACCTGTTCAAGGCCCCGACCGACAGCGCGCGCAAGCTGGCGTTATCGCTGGCACAGGGCGGCGAATTTGGCTTCGTATTATTCAACCTTGCCGTCGGTTACAGCATCGTCGATCGCGAAACCACCGGCCTGCTGATTCTGGTGGTGACGCTGTCGATGCTGGTGGCGCCGCTGTTATTCGTGCTGGAAGACAAGGTGTTCTCGCGCTGGTGGCAGGGGCCGCCGCCGGTTTCCGATTACGAGCCGATCCGCGATCACGGCAGCGCGGTGATCATCGTCGGTTTCGGGCGCGTCGGACAGGTGGTCGCGCGCGTCCTCAATTCGCGCAAGATCACCTTTACCGCACTTGAAAAAAATCCGCAGCAGATCGACTTCGTGCGCAAGTTCGGCAACAAGGTCTACTACGGCGATGCCACCCGGCTCGATTTGATGATGGCAGCGGGCCTGGGGAGCGCGAAATTATTCGTGCTGGCGATCGGCAATATCGAGGCGTCGGTGGAAGTCGCGGCGATGGTGCGCAAACATTTCCCGGATCTGCCGATTTATGCACGCGCGCACAACCGCGCCCATGCATATCGGCTGCTGGATCTCGGCGTAAAAATGCTGGTGCGCGAAACGTTGTATTCGAGTATGGAGCTGTCGCGCGGCGTGCTCGGCGAACTCGGTTACAGCCAGCACGAAGCCGAACGCACGGTGCAGGCCTTCCATGACCTCGACAGCAAATTGTTGCTGCAGCAACACGCGGTGCACGGCGATGAACAGCAGTTGATCGAATCGTCGCGGCAGGCCAGCGAAGAATTGAAAGCGTTGTTCGAAGCCGAAAACTCTGCCGCCGAAAAACAATCCGATTCCACCCGGGCCGCCTAGACCTGCCTTTTCGATCAGAGACATTGTCATGACCGACACCGTTACCACCGATATTCTGCTCTCACGCGATGAGGGCGTTGCCACGCTCACGCTCAATCGCCCGGAAAAAATGAACACCGTCACCCGCATCATGGGCGAACAGTTGTATGCGTTATTGCTGGAATTAAATAAAGACCGCAGCTGCCGCGCCATTGTCATCACCGGCGCTGGCGGCAATTTCTGCACCGGGGGAGATTTTTCGGACAACGAAAGCAAGATCGAAAACCCGGTCGAAGGCCGCGTGCGCTTATTGCAGAGCGCGCATCTGATCGAGCTGCTGGTGAACGGTCCAAAGCCGGTGATTGCTGCGGTCGACGGGTATGCCTATGGCATGGGCATGTCGCTGGCGCTGGCCTGCGATTACATCATCGCCACCGACAAAACCGTCTTCAACGCGGCATTCAGTCGTCTGGGGCTCGCCGCCGAACTCGGCCTGACGTGGACGTTGCCGCGCCGCATTGGCGTCGGCAAAACCAAACAGTTATTGATGCTGTCGAAAAAAGTCACCGGCGCGGATGCATTGGCAATGCAGATGGTCGATGAGCTGTGCCCATCGGCAACGCTGGCCGCCGTAGCGCTGGAGCGTGCGCGTGAATTTGCCGCGGCGGCGCCGCTGGTCGTCGCGTACACCAAGTCGGCATTGGCGAAAGGCCACGCCACCGTCGAATCGGCGATGGCGACCGAACACGAATACCAGGCCGCGCTGTACATGACGCACGATCACGTCGAAGGCGTAAAAGCGATGTTCAAAAAACGTAAGCCGGAATTCAACGGAAATTAAAACGCCACGTACGGCCCGACCCCGGCCGGCGTGTTTCTATTTTCCAGTGCCGTATGCACACGACGTCCGAAATAAAACGGCAGCCCCCAGTCGAAACTGTTGGAAAATCCTGCCGGGATCGGCGCGCCCAGCGTGCTGAAAACGTGGAAGCCGGGATTGTTGTTCAGCAGCGACACCGCGTTATCGATGCTGAAATCGACCGCGATCGTGGTGCCATTGCTGAATGCCTGAATGGTATTGCTGTAGGTCTGCGTCGACGTTGGACAGAAAAATTCCGGGGCGGCCGTGCCGGGGCCGCAGGTCGGCAATGTGGCCTGCGTAAAGGCGGCGCCATACGGAAAAAACAGGCCATTCGAGCCGGTATCGATAAAACTCAGCGGAAAACTCTGTCCCGGCGCCAGCGTCGTAAAGGTGCCGTTGTTTGGGTTCACGTTAACGATGCGCGCATTGCCGAGGCTGTTGTTGTTCTGCGTGCCGATCCCGAAAATCATCGAGCCACTGAGTGTGACCGCACCCTGCGCCGGCACCGCTGGCAAGTCAATGACGACGCCATTGTTGTTGATTGCAAAACTGCCGACCGGATTGCGCACCTGATTGGGCAGCGAGGCGGTCGCGTTGCTGCACACCGAGCCATTACATTGGTAATAGATGCCGTTGTTGGTCACGCTGTTGCAGAGGGGGCCGCAATCCTCTTCGAACACACCGATGCCCAACACGCCGTTGGCGCCGAATGCTGCCACCGTGCTGTTGTTGTCGCCGGTGTTCTGGCACGCGGTCGGCACCGTCGGGAAGGCCGGATCCCCGACGATCTGAATCGGAATATCGCTGGCGATTTCACTGGCGATGCGCACGTCGACACGTTTGACCGGTCCCCAGGTAAAACCGTCGGCGAACTGCGTGCACTGCACCAGCGGCACATTGGAATTGCTGCGCACCGTGGTCGGTGTCGCGCTGCCATTTAATACCGATGCCATCACCCGCAGACCGAACGAGCCGGTGTCGACCAGAATGTTGTCGATGGTCTGGCATTGCGAACTGCTGCCCGGCGTGCAGAGGGTGACGCTGGTCATCAACAGGTTGACGCCATTGCCGGGGCCGCCCGTCACGTTGATCGGCTGCACGTTGGCGTTGGGGTTGGGCGTGCTCGGTATGAGGGGCGCGTCGTCGCCACCGCCACCACCGCCGCCACCACAGGCCGTCAATAACAAAAGGATCAGCGCCGCGCAGGTGCCGCGCAGCGTATGTTGCAAGTCTTCACCCGGAAACAACTTACGGCAGGGCATTGATGTCCACTCCTGTGGGAATCAGTCCGGGGAGGTAGGCGCGACCGACAAACGCGCGCGGATGACCACCGGAAAACACGACCAGATCCGGTTGATTGATTTGTTTCGGACCGGTGCCGGGTTGCGAGGGAGCTGCGACAAAGGTTTGGAAATACCGCCCCAGCAACAGGTCGAGGTCGGGTTTTGCAGGGCCCTGCCAGGTCACCGCGAACACGGTGCCGCTGGCGTCGGCGTATTCGCGAATCAGCGTGCCGATTTCGGTGGTCCGTTCATGCACGCTGTAGTTTGCATTGGCGTCCATACCGACATCGCTGCCGGTGCCGGCGATGTTCTGGGTGCGCAGTGTGGTGTCGATGCGCGCCTGCTCGGTGGCGATCGTGCTGACAGGGCCGCCGAGTTCGGCGGCCGCACCGACGCTGTAACACAGCAGTGCCGGTGCGATGAATCTGCAAAAAGAATAACGCATGGGAATTCCCGGTCCGCTGGGCTGGAGAAACTGCTGCAAGGTGAGGCATCAGTATGGCGTTATTTTCCCGCTCCGCTATCGGCGCTGCAAACTTTGCGAAAAGGTCCGCATTGCGATGGCTGGTGTTGGCAGAGTCGCAGTCGCACAATGCCCGCGGGGCAGGGTTCCCCTCGCCCATCAGTTCAAGACCAATAAGGAGATTGCCATGAGCGGACTGCGTACACCCCATCTCGGACCGATTGTCGGTCACACCACCGCTACCAGCGCCACGTTGTGGATTCGCGCACAGGACCCGAATGACGCCGACATCCGTCTAGCCGCGGATTGCCGCACGCTCGGCGTTATCGCCGTGTTCGCGGAGGATGGCGTCGCGCTGCCGGATGCGAAAATCCCGATTTATTATTTTCGGCTGCGCCGCGAATATGATCGCACCGGCATTTTCGTGCTCGGCGACAGCACCGGGATTCAGGACGGAAAAAAATTTACGCTGAAACCTGACACCACTTACCTGGTGCGCCTGGCGACGCTGACGCTGGACGATAGCGGGGCAGTCGACGATGACGTGCAGGATGCAACGTTGGCGAAGCTGTTGCCCGCCGCCGCGGTGTGGATCAAACCGCTACGCGATCCGGCGCTCGCGGCCGGCGAGGCTGAATTCCGCACCTTTCCCAAGGCGCCGACGCTGCTGGCGAAAGGCACGCCGCCGTTTGCGTTTTTGCTGGGCTCGTGCCGATATCCCGGCATTCTCTGGCGCGGCATCAAACACGCCGATCAAATTTATGGCGCGATGCAGCAGCATGTAAATGCGAGCGCAAAAAATCCGGCGCGACTGGTGTTGATGGTTGGCGATCAGATCTACGGCGACAAATTCAATCGCCATCTGCCGCTCGGCCGCGCGGAAACGTTCGAAGATTTTCAGGAGCGTTATCACGACGCGTTCGGTTCAAAGAACATGCGTCGGCTGATGCAAATGGCGCCGCACTATATGATTCTCGACGACCACGAAATTGAAGATAACTGGAGTCAGGATCGCTACGACCGCCAGCGCCAGCTCTACACCAACGCGATGCAGGCGTATTCGAGTTATCAGTGGATACACAGCCCGTGCAATTACGATCGGCGCCTGCACTACAGTTTCAATTGCGGCGGTTATCCGTTCTTCGTGATGGATACGCGCACCCAAAGATTTATGGGAAGCGCTGCATCGCCGCTCGACGATCACGCAACACTGGCCGACAACCACATGCTCGGACGACCGAGCACCACCGAATTTTCACAGCTGAGCCAATTGTTGTTGTGGCTGCATCAGCAGGATCGCAACGTGCCGAAGTTCATCGTCTCGTCGAGCGTGTTCGTGCCGAACGCGATGGACGTGCGCAGCGGCAAAAATCCGAGCGTGAAGGCGCTGGAAGAATGCGATTCGTGGCCGGGATTTCCGGAAACGCGCCGCGCGATTCTGCAGTGCATCGTCGACAACAAGATACAAAACGTGGTGTTTCTGTCGGGCGACATTCACTGCTCCAATGTCGCGAAACTTTATTTTCAGGACAACGTCACCGGCGCCGACCTCGGCATCACCGCATTCTCGGTCACGTCATCGGCGCTGTACTGGCCGTTCGCCTTCGCCGATGGCGATCCCGCCGGTTACGTGCACGATTCGCGCGATGCCGCGCAGTTCGATCCGTTCGTGACGGACAAATTCACGTTGCATTACGAGGCGTTCAATTTTACGCAGGAAGATAATTTCTGCCGACTGGAAGTGGACGCGGCCAAACACCTGCTGCGCGTCGTCGCCTACGACTACAAGGGCGATCCGATTGTCGAAGAAAAACCGGCGCCGGGTTGGAATCCGCTGAAGCCGTGGACGCGCCGGCCGGTGTCGGTGCCGATCGCGACGGAGCTGAAGCTGTCACCGTGGTGACCAGCCCGCCACCAATGACCGCTTAATTTTTGGCCGGGGCCTCGACGACAATTGCCGCTGTGGCCGCGTCGCCGAATTTCACCTGTTCGGCCTCGATCCAGTTTTTGACGCGTTCGGTCAACTCGCGGCTGTTGCCGGCGGTGGTGTCCAGCGGCGTGCCGATCACCATGCAAATGGTGCCCGGATATTTCAGGAATTTTTTCGCCGGCCAGCAATGACCGGCGTTGTGCGCGATCGGCACGATCGGCACGCCGGCGCGACACGCGAGTT
The DNA here is from genome assembly GCA_040508685.1 of Spongiibacteraceae bacterium. Classification (GTDB taxonomy): domain Bacteria; phylum Pseudomonadota; class Gammaproteobacteria; order Pseudomonadales; family CAMLJR01; genus CAMLJR01. The sequence goes on along the minus strand of JBEVMI010000415.1, from coordinate 409 downwards.
CGGCACCGCTGCGGGCGTAGGTGCCGATCTGGCCGGGCGGCGTGCGCGTGCCTTCCGGAAAAATGATGATCGACTGGCCGCGCTGCAAACGGCGCAGACCCTCTTCCTGAATGTAACGCAGCGCACGTTTCGGATTGCTGCGGTCGATGCCGATCGGCTCCATCAGGCGCAGACCCCAGCCAAAAAATGGCACGTTCAACAATTCTTTTTTCAGCACGGTCACCACCGGGCGTTTCATAACTTGTAGATAAAACGTTTCCCACTGGCTTTGGTGTTTGGCCAGAATCACGCACGGTCCCGGCGGCAGGTTTTCCTCGCCGCGAATATCGACATGCACGCCGCAGGTAACGCGCAGCCACCACATCACGCTGAAATTCCAGTTGCCCAGATACATCTCGCGTCGCAGCAG
>JBEVMI010000379.1:0-11874 GCA_040508685.1 Spongiibacteraceae bacterium | reverse complement strand
ATCTGTTATGGCCTCCCCTGCGCAGAAGGGGAGGCCAAAAGCAAACCTACCTTGCCCTCGCTCCTTATCTCAGGAAATTGAACAGCGACAGATTGCTGATCTTGGCAAAGGTCTGTTGCGCCGCCTCCAGGATAAATTGCTCCTTGGTCAGCCGCGTGACAGCTTCCGCGTAATCGAGATCGCGCACGTCGGCCAGCACTTTTTGATTCACCTCGTCGATCCCCTCATGCAGATCGCTGGTGCTGTCCAGTGTGTTCAAACGCGCACCAACGCGGGATTGAATCACCCCGATATTGGTTTCGGCGCTTTCGAGGTTATCCAGCGTTTCGGCAATCATATCCTTCAGACGCAGATTGTCGTCGACGTTATCGCCGAGACCGGCCAGCGCATCGACCATCTTGGCGACGGTATCGATGATGCTCTGCGTGGCCGGCGGATCAATCTGAAAACTGTCACCGGTCACCGGTGTGCCAGTGACGCGAAACTCGACCCCGTTAAACGCGATCATGTCACCCGAGGTATACGGCGCGCCGGTCACCACCGTCGCGCCACCGCTGTCGACAATGTCATAGGTGGTCGCGCTGGTGAAATTGATCTGATAGCTGCCGCTGAAACCGGCGGCGTACGCGGCTTGATCGGCGACATGTCCCGACGACATGGTCGCGGTGCCGGTATTGGTCGCGGCGGCAGTGGTGGCCAATCGCGGCGAACGCACATCGACGAAAACATCGTTGCCACTGTCGGTGATCGCCACACTGGTCGTGGATGAAATCTGCACCAGGCGCTGGCCGCTGTCGCCGACATAGTCATAACTGGTGCCGTTTTTTACGAATGGCGCCTGCTGTCCCTTGTAGCCACCAAAAATGTATTCGCCCGAGCTGTTGCGCGTATTCGCGATCGAACCGAGCTGGTCGAGGATATTGTTGAGTTCAGCGTTAATTGCCTTGCGATCCGATTGCGTCAATATGCCATCGCCAGCCTGTATGGTCAGCTCGCGCACCCGCACCAGCAGATTCGAGACGGCGCCGAGCTGAGTCTCTTCGGTTTCCAGGCTGGTGGCGGCACCGGCGATATTTTTCTTGTATTGCGCGATTTCGGCGGTCGACTGCTCCAGCTGCAAAATGCGCGCAGCGGCGACGGGATCGTCCGACGGCGTCAGCACACGCCGACCGGTCGACACCTGATCCTGCGTCTTGAACAGCTGCGATTGCGAATTGAGGATGCCGCGCAGCCCCTGCGAAAACGCCTGTTGCAGTGAAATACGAGTCATAACTTATTCACCATAAAATCGGCTGATCCAGCGCAACGCTGCTAACCCTTTAATTTCAGCGAAACGCTGCAAGCAACGTATCGAAAATCGAACGCGCCACGCTGATCACCTGTGCCGACGCGTTGTAGGCCTGCTCGAACTTGATGAGATTGGCGGCCTCCTCGTCGAGGTTCACGCCGGAAATCGAATCGCGCTCGGCCTGCGCCTGGATCATCAAGGTATCGGCCGCTTCGCGATTGATCTTGAGCTCCGCCGTGCGCGAACCGACATCCGATACCAGTTGGCCGTAAGAATCGGCGAAGGTGACGCTGCCGCCGACGACCCGGGCGGTACCGAGATCGGCCAGCCCTTTCGCGTTGCGATTGTCGGAGCTGCCGTTCTGGTTGAAGCCGACGGTAAAACTGTCGCCCGCCGCCGGATTGCCGGACAGCGAAAACGAATACACGGGTTGCAGCGAGACCGGATCGTTGATCGTGACCAGATTGTTCTGGCCGGGCGTAAACGCGAGGCCCGACATGCCGGCGATCGCGACCGGCGCCGCGGGGTTGGTGTTGTTCAGAATGTCGTACGTATTCGCGGGCGTGTTGAAACGCACCAGCAGCGGCGGCGTCAGCGTGCCGGGCGTGGCGAATGTCGATTGCAGGGCGCCGCTGGCGAGACGCGTGTCGAGCGTGATCCCCGCGGAAATCGCGCCGCCTCCGGCATTGCCCAAACTGGCGCCGGTGCTGATCGGCTGAGCAAACGCGAGTTCTTCCGGTTTTTGCAGCGACACCGCCATATCGCGCGCTGCGGTCGCGGTCGGGCGAATGATGAAACGGTCGCCGGCCTGATACGAACCGGAAGTGAGTTCGATCTGAAAACCATCGGGAGTCGTGATGGTGGCGGGCAACGCGCCGATCGCCCCGCTCGCCACGGCGGTGCCATCGCTGATGCGCGCCAGCGAATAACCGGTGGCGCTGGTGAAATTCAGCTGGTAGTCGCTGGTGGTCAGCGCACTGGTATCGGTGATACGCACGCCGAGCAAGCGGTCGGCTGGCAAGGCATTGGTACCGGCCGAGCTGACGCGCCCCGTCATCGCCAGGCTGCCGTTGATATCGGCAAACAAATTGTTGCCGAACTGGCTGTTCAGATCGAGGCCGAGTTGTTGCTGCTGGTTCATCGTATCGGCAATCGTCAGCGCGATTCGACCGAGGGTGTTCGCGACATTGGCGAGACCGCTGTCGCGATATTGCACCAGCCCGCCGAGCTTGCCGCCCGCCACCAGTGCCGTGATGTCCTGATTGGTGTTGCCACCGCTGGAAAACATGATCTGCTGGCGACTGGGATCGGTCGATGAGGGCGCCGTCGACAGCGTGTTGGACTGATTGCCTACCACCAGCGGCTGACCGCTGCCGACAAACACATTGACCATGTTGCCGTTTTGCACCACGCGCACGTCCACCATTTCGGACATTTGCCGCAGCATCTCATCGCGTTTATCGAGCAGCTCGTTCGGCATCGCGCCACTGCTGCTGCCGATCTGATCGGCGATGTTCTGGTTCAGTTTCGCAATGCTTTGCGACAGGCTGGTGATCTGGCCGGTCAGCGACGCCACTTGGTCGTTGATGGCTACGGTCTGTGCCGCAACCTGATCCGACAGCGTATTAAAACGTTGCGCCAGACTGCCGGCAGCACCCAATACCACCTGCCGCGTCGCCACCGAGGTCGGGTCCTGCGACGCCTGTTGAATGGCGTTGAAAAAGTTTTGCAGCGACGGTGCGATACCGGTACTGGAATCGGCGAGCAGGGAATCGAGTTGCTCGAACTGCGTCGCCATCGAATTGGCGGCGTGATAAATCGATGTATTCGTGCGCAGCTGGCCAATCGTGAATTGTTCGACGATGCGCGTGATGCTTTGCACCTGCACGCCCGAGCCCATAAAACCGGCACCCGTCGCCTGCTCGGGCAACGTGACCAGATTCGCGCGCTGCCGCGAATAACCCGGTGTGTTGGCATTGGTGATGTTGTTGCCGGTGGTGGTCAGCGCGGTCTGACTCGCGGTCAATCCGGTGACGCCGATACTGATTAAGCTGGCCATTTAAACCACCCCGAACACATTTCCTTATTCATGGGATTCCTTCACTGCAATCGTCGCGATAGCGGGCGCCGCTGCTGAAATCGGCGCGGCCGCCTGCTGCAGCGAATCGCTGGAAAATACCGACATGACTTTTTGCGCGTATTGCGGATCGGTCGCATAACCGGCGCGTTGCAACGCGTGCACGTATGCGCGCGGATCGCCGGCGCGGGCCAGTGCATCCTGATAGCGCGGATTGTTGCCAATCAATTGCGCATAGTCGGCAAAACTTTCTTCGGCAGAGTTGTAGGCACGGAAATTGGCGGTTTCCCGCACCGCGATACCGTCGCGATATTCCAGCGTCGGCACCGTCACCACGCCGCCTTTCCAATTGGCGTCGGCCTTGATGTTGAAGAAATTAAAACTCGACGAACCATCGGCGCGGCGAATCACTTTTTCACCCCAGCCGGTTTCAAGCGCGGCCTGCGACAACAACACGCGGCTGTCGACACCGAGTCGCGTCGACACCTGTTCGGCGACCGGCATCAATGCGTCGACGAATTGTTCCGGCGAGCCGTCCAGACGATCGGTTGCCAGCCGGCTTACATCGACGGGTGGCAGATTGTCGAGAGACGGATCGCTGATCAGCGCCAGCAATTGTTCGTAGGTATCGTCGCCATTCGCCGCCGCGCTGTCGCCGCTGAGTGCAGACGTTAGATTTTGCCATTGACTGGCGTGGATCGCGCTGCGCTGCAGCGGTATCGCACCGGCTGCCGCTGTTTCTGCGGCCGCCTCTGCCGGGTTCGGGTTTGCCAATCCCACCCGCCCCTGCAACTGCCGCATCAGGGCATCGGCGATACCCATGCCTTTGCCTTTCGTCAGCGACAACGACAGCTGGCTGTCGAACATGTCCTGATACATCTGCGCTTCGTGGCTGTTGAGCGGATCGTCCTGACCGAACACCGCGTTGGCGTCGCGCATGCTCTTCATCATCATCTGCACCATCACCGCTTCGAACTGATGGGCGATTTCCTTGAGTGCCGCATTTTTATCGCGCGCGGCGAGTCCCTTTAAACTCTGCACGCTGCCGAGGTCGGTATAGATCGGGCTCGACGTCGTCGACACCGTGCTGCCGGCATTCATCGCGTTGGACGGCATCATCAGATCACCACCAGTTCCGCGTTGAGTGCGCCGGATTCCTTCAGCGCCTCAATGATCGCCATGAGATCGCCCGGTGCGGCGCCGACCTGGTTGACGGCGCGCACGATCTGGTCGAGCGTCGTCGCCTTTTTCAGCTCGAACATGCGATTTTTTTCCTGCTTCGCGCTGACATTGGATTGCGGCGTCACCACCGTCTGTCCGCCCGAGAACGCATTGGGCTGGCTGACCTGCACATTCTCGGCAACCGTGACGACAAGGCTGCCGTGCGTCACCGCAACCGGGCTGACGGTGACGTGGTTACCGACGACGATGGTGCCGGTGCGGGAATTGATGACCACACGCGCCGGTGCCTCGCCCGGCGTGAGCTCCAGATTTTCCAGCGTCGACACATAGGCGACACGCTGATTGCTTTCCTGCGGCGCGCTGACGCTGATCGACGTAGCGTCCAGCGCCTGTGCGACATTCGACCCCATGGTTTGATTGACCATCGCGGCGAGACGTTGCGCGGTGGTGAAATCCGCGCGTTTCAGGTTGAACACCAGATTGCCGCCTTCGCTGAAGGCATTGGCGACTTCGCGCTCGATGGTCGCGCCATTCGGAATGCGCCCTGCCGTCGGAATATTCACGGTGACCTTGGAGCCGTCGGCGCCCTCTGCACCAAAACCGCCGACAACCAGGTTGCCCTGCGCCAGCGCGTACACCTGACCGTCGACACCTTTCAGTTGCGTCAGCAGCAGACTGCCGCCGCGCAGACCTTTCGCATTGCCCAGCGACGACACGGTGACATCGATCGTCTGTCCGGCTTTGACGAACGGTGGCAGCGTCGCGTGGATACTGACCGCCGCGACATTTTTCAGCTGAAAATTGCTGCCCGGCGGAATCACGATACCGAATTGCTTCAGCATGTTCGCAAACGATTGCGCGGTGAACGGCGTCTGCGTGGTCTGGTCGCCGGTGCCGTCGAGACCGACGACGAGGCCATAGCCGATCAATGCGTTGGAACGCACGCCGGCGAGATTGGCGAGATCCTTGATGCGCTCCGCGCTGGCGGAAAAACTCGTCGCCAAAAACACGATCGCCATCAATACACGCAGATATTTCGCCATGTCAGGAAACCCTCTCAAAACGGCCAGAATTCGGAGCTGAAGAAACGCGACGCCCAGCCCTGCCGGTTGGCCTGTGCCAATTCGCCGCTGCCGCTGTAGGTGATGCGTACGTCGGCGACGCGCGTCGACGGAATGCTGTTGTCGGGCAAGACGTCTTCGGGGCGCACATAACCGCGGATGCGGATGAATTCGTCGCCGCGATTCAGCGTCATCCATTTTTCGCCGCGCACCTCGAGCAAACCGTTAGGCATGACATCGGCCACCGTTACCGTGATCGTGCCGCGCAGTGCGTTGCGCTGATCGGCACTGGCGCCGCCGTCGAATGCACGCGAGGCATTGGTGGCGGTTTCCATCGTTACCTGGCCTTTGCGCGGCGTGGCGCCGAGCACGACACCGGCGTCGATGCTGATTTCGTCGTCTTTCGAAATCGAGGTGTCGGCGGATTTGCTGGATGTGGTGCTTTCGGAAAGCGTGATGGTGATGACGTCGCCGACATTGCGCGCGCGGCGATCTTCAAACAGCGACAGGCCGGGACCGGCTGCGGCAGGTTGCAGGTTGCGATAAATCGATCCCGATGCCGCCGCCACCGGCACCATCGGTGCCGCCGTGACCGGTGCATAGGCAGGATCGCCAGGTTTGGGGTCGGCGCTGATGGTGCAGCCGGTGAGAAGCGCGGCGCAGACAACGGCACCGAGGGCGGCGACTCGACGACTCAGCAACTCATTCACTTTATTCATGGCGCTATTCATGGCTTTACTCATGCGCTCACAACGTCTGCGTGATGAACTGCAACATCTGATCGGCAGTTGCGATGACTTTGGAATTCATTTCGTAGGTGCGCTGCGTGGTGATCATGTTCACCATTTCCTCGACCACATCGACGTTGGAGGCTTCCAGCGTGTTCTGTTCGAGCTGACCGAAACCGGTGTTGCCGGGCTGGCCCTGTTGCGGCGTGCCACTGGAAGCGGTTTCGAGAAACAGGTTGCCGCCGACCGCCTGCAGACCGGACGGGTTGATGAAATCCGCGATCTGGAACTGACCGATCTGCTGCGGCGCAGCCTGCCCGGGAACTCTCGCTTCGACGATGCCATCGCGGCTGATCGTGATCGATTGCGCGTCCGCCGGTATCGTGATCGAGGGCTGCACCACTTTGCCGTCGGAGGTCACGATCTCGCCGTCGGCGCTCATCTGAAACTGGCCGTTGCGGGTGTATGCCGTAGTGCCATCGGGCAATTCGACCTGAAAGAAACCGCGGCCGTTGATCGCCACATCGAGCGGGCGATCGGTGACCTGCAAACTGCCTTCGGTGAATTGTTTCGAGGTGCTGACCACACGCACACCGGTACCGACCTGCATGCCGGATGGCAGCTTGGTGCTCTGCGAGGACGCGGCACCGGGCTGCGAGTGCAGCTGGTACAACAAATCCTCGAATTGCGCATCATCGCGTTTGAAGCCGACGGTGGCAGCGTTCGCCAGGTTGTTGGCGACGGTGGCGAGCTTGGTGTTCTGCGCACTCAAACCGGTTTTGCTGATCCACAGGGCTGGCATCATGATGGCAATTCCTCTTCTCTATTTCGGTTACTGCCCTCGCCCCGCGGGCGAGAGGACAATTCATCAACCCAGCTGTAACAGCTTGGTCGCGGAGTTACTGTTGTCTTCAACGGTGCGCATCATTTTCATGTGCAGATCGAACTGCCGCGCCAGTGCAATGATGTTGGTGAATTCGTCGACCGCATTGACGTTGGAGCCTTCCAGAAAACCACTCTGCAGACGCACGTTGTCGTCGGCTTTCAGTGTCGGTTCGGCGCCGGTGTAGCGCATCAGGCCGTCTTCGCCCTTGCGCAGTTGGGCGCTGTCGGGATTGACCAGCTTGATGCGGCCGACCTCGGACAGCGCGTTCGGCGCCTGCCCCAGTTCGCGAATGCTGATCGTGCCGTCATCCCCGATCTTCACCGACTCCAGCGGCGGCAGCGTTATCGGGCCGCCGTCACCGAGCACCATGCGACCGTCAGCGGTCTGCAACTGGCCATCGGCATTGATGCGGAGGGAGCCGGCGCGGGTATACGCCTCGCGGCCGTCGTTACCCTGCACCGCGATCCAGCCGTTGCCATTGACGGCGACATCGAGATCGCGCCCGGTCTCGCTCATCGATCCTGCAGTGAAATTGGTGGCAGGGTTTTCCGACAACGCGTAAACGCGCGTCGGCAGGCCGTCGCCGTAAAACACGCTCATCGCCCGCGCCTGCTCGAAGTCGGAGCGAAAGCCCGCGGTATTGGCGTTGGCCATGTTGTTGGCGTGGACGGCCTGGGCGCGCTCGATGTGTTTGCCGCCGGTCATCGCGATGTAGATGGCTTTGTCCATTGCTGATCCTCTGCGTGGCGAGTTGGATCGAGCGTCAAAAAACTGCTCGTTTTCTCCACATACCCAGAGATTGCAATAACGCGGCCAATGCCTGAATTTTTTTTAATTGATTGAAATATAAAGAATTTACAAGAAGCAGAAACTGTTGGGGGCGATCTGGAACGGAGGAAGCGGAAAGGGGCTGCCGCCGAAGCGGCAAGGGGCGGCAACGTTTGCCGCCCCACCCATCATCAACGCAGGTTGACGATGGTTTGCGTGACGGCGTTGCTGGTCTCGATGGTTTTGGCGTTGGCCTGATAGTCGCGCTGGGCGAGGATCAGGTTGACCAGTTCCGACGACAGGTCGACGTTGGAGTCTTCCAGTGCGCCGGACTGCAGCGCACCGCGCGAACCCGTTTGCGGCGCCCCCACCACCGGCTGGCCCGAGGAGAACGTTTCGTTCCAGGCGGTGTTGCCGACCGGAGCGAGACCCTGCGGGTTGGCAAAGTTGGCCAATGCCACCTGCCCCAGCACCAGCGCCTGACCGTTGGTGTAGTTCGCAAACACGACACCGGTATCGTCGATGCGGACGCCCGACAGACGGCCCGGTGCGTACCCATCCTGATCCAGCGACGTCACCGTCGATTCGGAACCGAACTGGGTAGAGCCGGCAAAGTCCATCGTGAACGGCAGCGTCGCGGCGCCGCCGCTCGGCACCCAGCTGTCGTTCAGGGAGGCCGATGCCGGCGCCGTCAGCGCGCCGTTGGAATCGAAGGTCAGCGTGCCGATGTTGTGCGCGACGCCGCTGCTGTCGAGATCGGTGTACACCGTCCACGGTGTATCCGTCGCCGGAGCTACCGGCGTGCCTCTGACGTAATAAGAGGTCAGGACATGCGAGTTACCCAGGCTGTCGTAGATCGTCGCCGCCGTCGACCAGTTGTAGCTGTTCGGGTCGGCAGTATCGAAGGTGCCGACCGCCGGCAATGCGTCGCCGGAATCGAGGTTAAAGCGCATGTTGACTTCCGACGACGCGTTCGGCGCGATATCCGAAGTCTGGATCCGCACATCCGACAAGGCGCCACTGAGGATCTGCCCGCTCGGGCTGGCCGCAAAACCCTGCAGCCGCGCGCCATTCGAGGCCGTGATAAAGCCCTGGTTGTCGAGGCCGAAGGTGCCGTTGCGGGTGTACGACGGCGAACCCTGATTGCTCAGGATAAAAAAGCCGCTGCCGTTGACCGCAAGATCGAGGCTGTTGTTGGTGATGCTGATATTGCCCTGCGAAAACTGCTGCGAAATCGCGTTGACCAGCACACCGCTGCCCGGTGTACGGGCGCCGGTGCCGAGAATCGAGTTGGCATAAACGTCACCGAATTCGGTGCGCGACTGCTTGAAGCCCGTAGTGCTGGCGTTGGCGATATTGTTACCCGTCACCGAGAGATTGGAGCTGGCGGCGCGCAGGCCGCTCAATGCGGTATTAAACGACATGGCTGTATGTCCTCAAAAAAAGCTCACAAAAAAATAATCACAAAATCATTCGATAAAAAATCCATTCAATTGACGAAATTCAATCGATGGAAAAAACTCAATTTCAAAATCGTTTTACAAAATTTCCTTGACGTCGCTCCACGCCACCTGGCCGACCCCGTCGACATTGAGGATCACTGCCTGATTGGCACCGATGGTGACGCTGTTGACGTTGGCACCGAGGTAGGTGGTCAGCGTTTCCGATTTGCCGTCATCGGTGGCCTTGGCTTCAAAGCGGTAGGTGCCGCTCGCGAGTTTGGTGCCGTCGGTCGCCGTGCCGTCCCAGCCGAACGGGAGCTCGCCGGCGTTCTGCGCATCCAGCGCCTTCGAAAACACCAGCTTGTCCTTGCTGTCGTAAATATTGAGCTGCAGGTTCGATGTGCTTTTTGGCAGCTCGATCGAGCCGAATACCCCACCCCCTTCCGTGAAATTGGCCTTGGAGCTTTCGACCGAAACGATGCGCCCCACCAGTGCCGACGCCTGCAATGCCTGGCTCGACTGCAAGCCGCCGGCGAGGCCGGTCACCGTTGAATTCAAACTCTGAATACCTTCGAGCGAACTGAATTGCGCCAGCTGCGCAACAAACGCGGTGTTGTCCTGCGGGTCCAGCGGATTCTGGTTTTTCAGCTGCGTAACCAGCAGTTTCATGAAGGCGTCCTGGCCGAGCGTGTTTTTATTGGCCGCGCTGGACGTGTCGCTGGTCGTCGCTTCTTTCTTGTTGAGAGCGGCAAGGATCGCGGCGCTATCGGTGGAACTGCCAACGGTGCTCATTAAAATTTCTCCGAAAAGGGTGCGTTTGAAAGCGCGTTATTCATGCGTCACTTATTTACGCTGCGCCAGCCACTCACTGACCCAGTGACAGCAAACGCTGCGACATTGTTTTCGCCGACTGCAACAGTTCGACATTGACCTGAAACGAACGCGACGCGGAAATCATATCGGCCATTTCCTCGACCACATTGACGTTCGGGTAGTAGACATAACCCTCCTTGTCAGCCAGCGGGTGGCCCGGCTCGAAACGACGATCCAGCGGTGCCTGACTTTCAGTGATTCCGAGTACCTGTACGCCCAACCCCTCTTGTCCCTCGGTCGGCGCGTTCGCCCACGGATCGATGGCGCCGTTTTGTTCGGCCATCGCATTGGCGTGCACCGCAGAGAAAACTGGATGGCGTGCGCGATACACCTGATCGACGCTGCTGGCTGCCGATTGCGCGTTTGCAAGGTTGCTGGCGACTGTGTTGATGCGCACGCTTTGTGCGGTCATGCCGCTGCCGGCGATATCGAAAATATTGTTCATGATGAATGCTCTTCGGTCAGGTTCAGGCTTCTCATTCGGACTTAGACTTCGCCGCGAATGGCGTTTTGCAGGCCGCGGAATTTGCTGTTCAGGAAATACAACGTCGATTCGAAGTCCTGCCCGTTCTTGGCGAAGCGCGCCATTTCCTGATGTTCCTCGACGGTGTTGCCGTCGATCGAAGGCTGGTTTGGCGTGCGGTACAGCAGATCACCGTTAGCCTCAATATCGCCCAAGTTCAGATGTTTGCTGTTGGTACGCGACGGCGTGTCGCTGCCAAATCCTGAAGCCCTTTGCCCGGCACTCGCCTGCTCCAGCAGCGCATTGAAATCAACGTCGCGCGCCTTGAAGTTCGGGGTGTCGGCGTTGGCAAGATTGTTCGACAACACCTCGGCACGACGTGAGCGCAGATACAGCGCCGATTCGTGGACACCGAGGGCATTGCTGAAACTGATCGCGGGCACGTTCACTACTCCTGAAGATCTGGGGCTAATTGCCGGTTACACCAGAGATAGAGCAATGCCCGTACCAGAAAATTAACACACTGTTTTACATAGAAAATCTTTAGGAAAAGAGCAGAGCGGCAAAGCGGAAGCGGCAAGCCCCTGCCGCTCCCGCAAGGCAAAGCGGCAAGGGCGGCAAGCCGCGCTGCGGCAACAATTGTTTGCGACAGCCGTCACGTCGGCGGGTGCTGGTGCTTGTCGGCGGCATGTGCGCCATGAAAAATCGCGCAGCGTTTTTAGCTCTGCTTTTGACAAGGATGGTCAGATGTCACTCTCCCGTTTCCATTCGTCGTCGGCCGCCCGTGCGCGGCGTCTTGGTCGTCAGCGCGGCGCCGGTACCACCGAATATGTGCTGTCGCTGAGTCTGGCCGTCATGGCCGGCAGCGTGGCCTACCAGCTATACGGCGACGAACTTCAGCAGCACATGGCGAAGATGTCGGAACGCTTCGCGACGTACTACTACGAAGGCTGGTTCTGGCCCGAGGACGATCTGGCGAGTACAGGAGAAACCGGCGCACCTCGGGCGGGCCGCGGCAGCGGCGGCAACACCGGCCCCGCGCAGGGCGCACCGAGTTCACCGGGCAGCGCCGGCGGCGGCAATCCACTGGCCAGTGGCGACGGCTC
>JBEVMI010000299.1:0-4714 GCA_040508685.1 Spongiibacteraceae bacterium | reverse complement strand
CGATTATCCCGGTGTCGGTCCCGAGCATTCGTGGTTGAAAGACATCAAACGGGTCAATTACGTCGTCGCGACGGATACCGAAGCGCTTGCAGCATTCCGCCAGCTGACGCAAATCGAAGGCATCATGCCGGCGCTGGAATCGAGCCACGCGCTGGCCTATGTCAATAAACTCGCGCCGACCATGAATCCCGACCAGACCATCATCGTCAATCTCTCGGGCCGTGGTGATAAAGACATCCATACCATCGCCGGTATCGATGGCATTACTATTTAACAAGGACAATCCGGTGAGTCGTATTTCCCAGACATTCGCACAACTGGCTGAGCAACAGCGCAAGGCGGTGGTGCCGTACATCGTCGGCGGCGACCCTTCGCCCACCGCGACGGTGCCGCTGCTGCACGCGCTGGTGCGTGCCGGCGCCAACATTATCGAAATCGGTGTGCCGTTCTCCGATCCGATGGCCGAAGGCCCGGTGATTCAGCTCGCGCACGAACGCGCTTTGCGCCATCGCGTCAGCCTGCGCGACGTGCTGCATATGGTCGAAGTGTTTCGTCGCGACGATCACACCACGCCGATCGTGTTGATGGGTTACGCAAATCCGGTCGAATACATGGGGTACACGGAGTTTGCCGACGCCGCTGCGAAAGCGGGCGTCGATGGTCTGCTTACCGTGGATATGCCGCCTGAAGAGGCGGGCGATCTCGATCGCGAACTCAAGCGGGTCGGCATCGACAATATTTTCCTGCTGGCGCCGACCACGACCGAAGCGCGCATTCGCGCCATCGCCGAGCTTGCCTCCGGTTATTTGTATTATGTGTCTCTGAAGGGCGTGACCGGTGCCGGCAACCTCGATGTCGAATCCGTGCGCGTACAGATGCAGCGAATTCAGGCCATCACAGATCTGCCGGTGACCGTGGGCTTTGGCATCAAGGACGCCGCCTCGGCGCAGGCTGTCGCCCCGCTGGCGGATGGTGTCGTCATCGGCAGCGCGCTTGTGGACCGCACGATCGGGCTGGCCCAACAGGGTTTGCAGGATTTGGCGCTGGTCAATGGCGCCGCGCAACTGATCGCGGAAATTCGTGCCGCGGTCGACGCCAAAATCTGATTCCAATTTTTAATTCATTCAAGCAACAACGATAACCAGGCGGAAGACCTATGAACTGGATCGACAAAATTATTCCCGGTATCAAACGCAAGGAGGACACGGAGACCGGCGATCACCGCGCCAATGTGCCCGAGGGATTGTGGAAGAAGTGCGTGAAATGCGAGGCGGTATTGTACCGACCGGAGCTTGAGCGTTATCTCGACGTCTGCCCGAAATGTGACCACCACATGCGCATCGGGGCGCGTCGTCGTCTCGATATTTTTCTCGATGAAAGCAATCGCGAGGAAGTGTTTGCCGACATCAAACCAATTGATCGGCTGAAATTTAAAGACCTGAAGAAATACAAGGACCGGCTGACGCAGGCGCAGAAGGAAACCGGCGAAAAAGATGCACTGATCGCCATGCGCGGCACGCTGAAAACCCTGCCAGTCGTCGTCGTCGCGTTTGAATTTAATTTCCATGGCGGCTCGATGGGTTATGCCGTCGGCGAAAAATTCACGCGCGCGGCGAATCTCGCGTTGCAGGAAAAGATGCCGCTGGTCTGTTTCGCGGCGTCGGGTGGCGCGCGTATGCAGGAAGCGCTGATTTCGCTGATGCAGATGGCAAAAACCAGCGCGGTACTGGAGCGGCTGAAGCAGAACGGCGTGCCCTATATATCGGCGATGACCGATCCGATTTACGGTGGCGTTTCTGCGAGCCTGGCGCTGCTGGGCGATATCAACGTCGCCGAGCCGGGTGCGCGCGCCGGTTTTGCCGGCCCCAACATCATCGAGCAGACCATTCGTCAGAAATTGCCGCCCGGCTTCCAGCGCAGCGAATTTTTGCTGGAGCATGGCGCCATCGACATGATCGTGCACCGCAAGGACATGCGCGATACGCTGGGGCGATTGCTCGCCAAACTGATGCGGGCGCCCAGCGTCGCTTGATGGCAACGCATGAGCGCGTCTGACACCACCCTTAGTTTCGATCAATACCGCCTCGATGACTGGTTGGCGTGGATGGAAGCACACCATCCGCGCCAGATCGAGCTGGGCCTCGATCGCATTCGCACGGTCGCCAATCGTCTGTCGCTGACGCCGAATGCTGCCAAAGTCATTACCGTCGGCGGCACCAATGGCAAAGGCTCATGCGCCGCTTTTCTTGAAAATATTTTGCGCGCACAGGGCTATCGTGTCGGCGTCTATACCTCGCCCCATTTACTCGCTTACAACGAACGTGTCCGTATCGATGGCGACGTTGTCGGCGACGCCGATTTCTGCGCAGCTTTTCGCGCGATTCATGCCGCGGCCGATGATGTTTCGCTGACGTATTTTGAGTACGGCACGCTGGCGGCGTTGTGGTTGTTCAGCCAGACAGCGCTCGACGTATGGGTGCTCGAAGTAGGGTTGGGCGGGCGGCTCGATGCGGTCAACCTGATCGACGCCGATGTCGCTGTGCTGACCACGATTGATCTCGATCATCAGGACTGGCTCGGCGATGATCGCGAAACCATCGGTCGTGAAAAAGCTGGCATTTTTCGGCGTGATCGATTGGCAATTTGCGTCGACGCGCAGCCACCTCAATCGGTACTCGATACGGCCGCGCAAGTCGGCGCGAAATTGCTGACGCTGCGCGACGGTATCGATGTCGCCGTGCACGCGGATCACTGGCGCTGGCAATCGGTCTTGGCCGGCGCGCCGGTTTACGACGATCTGCCACTGCCGTCATTGCCATTGCCGAGCGCGGTGGCTGCGCTGACGGCATTACATGCGCTGGCGATCGTTATCGACAGGGAGTCAATTCAACGGGGTTTGATCCAGACGCATTTGCCGGGTCGTTTTCAGCGTTTCGAGCGCGACGGTGTCGAAATCATTCTCGATGTTGCCCACAATCCACAGGCTGCGCACTATCTTGCACAGCGCCTGCGCGATACGTCGGTAACACGTACGCTCGCCGTATTCGAATTAATGCAGGACAAGGATGCTGCGGGCATTGTCAGTGCACTGCACGCGCAGATCGATGGCTGGTATATCGGTGAACTCGCAGATAATCCGCGCGCAGCCAAAAGCGCAACGCTGACAAAAATCATGCGTGAGCAGCAGGTCGAGGCGGTGCACGCATACCCCAGCGTCGACATGGCATTCGTTGCCGCACTGGCTGCCGCACATGCCGGCGATCGTGTCGTCGTGTTTGGTTCGTTTTTTACCGTAGCGGCCGTATTGCACAGGGTTATGGCCGATAGTGAATGTATTCGAGGCGGCGAGGGAGCCCATCCATGATTGAAGAACGTTCGATGTCCGATCGCCTCAAGGTGCGCCTGATCGGCGCCGTTGCACTGTTGCTGATCGGGGTTGTCGGCTGGTTCTGGCTACTGGATGTGGATAATCCGATCGAGCCGGTAGCGCAGGAAAGTGCGATTCCACCGGCGCCGGCGATTCAGCCGTTCACGGTGCCGCAGCCTTCTGCACCAGCCGATATCCAGCCGGTGGGCAGCGAGCGCGATGCGACTGCGCTGCAGGAAGAATTAAATCAGGAATCTTTCCCTGCTCCTCAATCCGCTCCGGTGCAGCGGGTTCCTGCAGTTCCAGAAGCAGCCAAACCCAAACCGGCGCCTAAAGTCGCGGCGCCACGCAAAGTGGAGTCATCTCCTGCCGAAAAACCGGTGGCGCAAAAAATGCCCGCAGAAAAATTCGAGATGGACAGCAACAGCCTGCCGGTGGCGTGGGTAGTACAAGTGGGGGCGATGGCGACCCAGGCCAGTGCCGACAAACTCAAAGAGCAATTGATAGGCAAGGGTTTCAAGGCTTTCACCCAGTCGACCAAGCTGCCCAACGGCAACACCGCGATCAAGGTTTATGTCGGTCCCAAGCTCAGTCGCGAGCGCGCTGACGCGCAGAAAAAGGCAATCGATGCAGCGCTGAAAACCAACACCATGGTGGTGCGCTTCCCGCCGGCATGATGCCCGGCGTAATGTCCGCCGGCATGGTTGGCGCAATGCTGCGGTTCTGGCAGCTTGACCGCTCTGGTACAATCCGCCGCTCTTTTTCTAATGGCCGTCGCATTCCTTTATGATCGAGAGCATGAATTGGGCTGATTGGACCATCGTCGCCATTCTCGGTATTTCTTGCCTGATCAGCCTGATGCGCGGTTTCGTCCGCGAAGCGCTGTCGCTGATCGCGTGGTTGGCCGCGAGTTTTGTCGCCATCGCCTATCACCAGCCGCTCGCCGATGTGTTTGCGCGCTGGATCGAAACTCCGTCGATTCGCGATTTGCTGGCTTACCTCGCCTTGTTTATCGGTACATTGCTGGTCGGCACCTTGATCAACTCCCTGATCGGCTCCATGTTGAAGGCCTCTGGCCTCACCGGTTTCGATCGCGTATTGGGTCTGGTTTTCGGTGCCGCCCGCGGACTGCTGATCGTGCTGGCGCTGGTGATCCTGCTGCCGATGGTGATTCCTGTGAATCAGGACCCGTGGTGGCGCCAGTCCAGTTTGATTCCCCATTTCGAAATCATGGAAGGCTGGGCGCTGGAGACTTTCTCCGAGTCGGTCAGCACCGGTAAACGCTGGATGCAGCAAATACAGTCCGGACAGCGTCCGGTCATCAAGTAGGCCTTGGGCCGCGGAGTA
>JBEVMI010000283.1:0-3039 GCA_040508685.1 Spongiibacteraceae bacterium | reverse complement strand
CACCCGCCGCGGCACATCCGGTGCAACGTCCACGCGCACCTCCAGATTTTTGCGATGCGCCAGTTCGCCGAACAAATCAATCTGGCCGGCCACCGCTTGCGCGGGATCGAACGCGCGCTGTTCCAGCGACAATTTGCCGGCTTCGATTTTGGAAATATCGAGCACATCGTTGATCACGGCCAGCAGCGATTTGCCCGAACGCAAAATCGTGTTGGCGAGATGGCGCTGGTCCTGATCGAGCGCACTCTCCAGCAGAATTTCAGTCATGCCGAGCACACCATTCATTGGCGTGCGGATTTCGTGGCTGATGTAGGCGAGAAATTCCGATTTGGCGCGACTGTCTTCTTCGGCGCGGCTTTTCGCCGCCACCAGTGACGATGCCAATGCAAAGGTGCGAATCAACACCCGGCGCTGCATCGCCGCCAGCACGGTCAGCGCGATGATAAAGGCGACCAGCATCGCACCGAGGCCACTCATGCCGGGCTCGGCGCGCAGGATCAGGAAATGCAGCGTAATGGGCCCGATGGTGGCGAGCAGGAACGGTACATAAATGCGCAACATCGTACCCATCGCGGCGAGCCCGCCAAGCGCGAGACCCCCGAGTGCAAACGCCAACATGATCGCGGCCACCATATCCGGCTGCTCGAACCGATAAATAATGGTGCCCCACCACAGCGCCGACACCGTGCTGCCTACGCCGTGAATCGCCAACCACAGCGACAACCTGTTGGCAGGCGGACGCCGACGTCTATACAAGGCCAGCAGCAGCGCGCGCGCCGCTGTGATTACCGCCAGACCCAACAACCAGTGCAGCAGGAGCGGCGGCGGCAGACGACTCCAGAGGGCCGCCACCAGCAGCACTCCAATCAGCGCGTTTACCAGCAGCACCATCGCGCTGCTTTGCAAAATCAGCCGTGCACGTTCGTCGAATGACGCACTGGCCGCCGTACTGATTTCAAAATCCGTTGCTGAACTCATGGCCGCAATCCCTGGATTGATTCTCCCACGCCCGGTGACGATACCCCCAATTCCAACCTCGGTGAAGCGCAGCACCCGCGCGCACGGCTGATACTGCTCACGCTGCAGCGCGAACGTTTCCTGTTCATCACCAAAATCCGCGGCACCGCCTTTCCGCTGCCCGGCATGCTCGATATCACCGCCGAGCTGTGGTGGAACACCTTGTTTCGCGATCTGCCGCCATGTCCCCCTCAGGAACGCCAGGCCTGAATCAGCAAATTGCGCGGTGTCAGCGCGCGTTCGCAGAACGTGCCGACACTGACGTCGTACCCGCTCTGCTGCAGATACAACGCGCGATCCAGTACCAGCCACAATTCCAGCGCGCGCCGGAATAACATGCGCGGCAGATCGAGCGCGGTTACTTCGATCAGCCGCCCCTGCCCGAGATGTTCATAACGCAAAAAATCCGTTGTCGTCGGCACGGTGATTTCGCAGTGTCGCGCCATCGCCAGACAAAATTGTTCGAAGCCATTATGCAGAATCGACAGCGGCTGCGACGGTGTATGCAGGTAGTCATCGACACCGCGTACCTCCCGCTGCAAAACATCGAAGCCCAAACGCCACGCCTGCAATTGTCGCCGCTGTCTTAATACCCGCTCTGGCGAAGTAACACTTTCCTGCACCGCCGTATGCAGATCGAGACGGCTCAGGGGCAATGCAACTTTCCTCGCCTGGATTGACAGCGGCGCGTAAAAATCGTCGTCCTGCAACTGGTAACAGCACGGCGCCAGCGCAATCGCGCGCGGCTTGAACGTCGTACATTCGTGCAACAAATGCAGGTGCAATTGACCGCAGGCGTGCAAGGCCAGCACCTGGCGTTCGCCGCGCAGAAAATCATTGGCCGCCGGCCGTAATACGTCAACGCAGTGCGATGTCGCCGGCAACGACTCGCGCTGCGAAATTTCGTTGCCGGCATCAACCAGCGAGCGCTTATATTCCAGCGCATCGACCGCCGCGCCACCGAGTCGCGTGTAGTGACGGCCGAGATGCGCTTTGCCGGCACACCATTCGGTCGCGGGCAGTGCCGTGTCCGGCAATACCGCAGTGAATGCGAGAATCTGCTGCCATTTGCGACCCGGTACATCGCGCGCCTCGGCGACGTCGGCCATGTCGCGTGCAGGCAATGCGCCAATCGCGCATAAATCTGCAATTGTGAATGCAGCCGTCTGCAACGGGCCGGCAGTGCCACCAAAAAAATCCAGCAGCAATTTATTGTCGGCAGCGATGTGTTCGGAGTCAGCGAAAGGCAGCTGGCGCAAGCGCACCGACAGCTGCGGATGCAGCGATTCCCACGGCAGTACCGGCTGAAAAAAAGCGCGCGGCCGCCACCAGTGTTGATGGGAAACCAGCAATTCACTCAGCGCGATAAAACGTGCGGACAGATCGCCGCTGCGCCAGATCGAAGCAGGTTTGCTCATGCTTCCAGTACCAGCACCTTGAAACCCTCGGTGCGGCTGACTTCACTCACGCGGGAAAACAGCGGCTGGGCCTTGCGCTCCAGCGGAATAAATTGGTTGACGACAAACAGTGCGCGGCCATTTTTATGCAGATGCGCGCGCGCCGATTGCAGGAAACGCGTCGTGAGATCGCCTTCGACAGAAAACCCCTGGTGAAACGGCGGATTGCAAATAACGGCGTCGAACTTTTTCTCGATCGCCACCGCACAGTCATCGAGCACCACCTCCGCACGATCTGAAAAAGTCGCCAGATTTTTTTTGCAGGCATGCACCGCGGCAACATTGTTGTCGGTGGCCGTCAGCGTCGCATCCGTCCATTGCTGCGCGATGCGCAAACTCAGATAACCGTAACCGCAGCCCAGATCGAGCACGCTGGCTGGCGCCTGCGGCCACACCTGCGTCAGACATTGGGCGAGCAACGCGGAACCCGCATCGATTTTCTGCCAGCCGTAGACGCCGGGTTTGGTCCACACGCGCCGGGTTTCGTCGAAGGTTTTTTCGCTCAACTCGATTTCGCGCAACACGGAATAGTTTTGGTCGTCGAGCCTTGCTCCCAATGAAGGAG
>JBEVMI010000265.1:0-3367 GCA_040508685.1 Spongiibacteraceae bacterium | reverse complement strand
CCTTTTGGCAGGAAGGCGGGGCGTTATCCGGGCGAGCTGGATGTGCCGGAAACACAACACGCGGGTCTGGAGACCCGCTTCTAGGCGCACTGCTGTATTTCGCGTCGATCAGCCCCGGCAAATACGGGGCTGGGGATGTCGATCAGAACGGGCGTTGCAGTTTGCGTGCTTCGCGCGACAGCTTTTTCAGGTGGCGTTTGACGGCAGCAGCAGCTTTGCGTTTGCGGATCGATGTGGGCTTTTCGTAGAACTCGCGGCGGCGCACTTCGGCCAGCACGCCAGCTTTTTCGCAGGAGCGTTTGAAGCGGCGCAGGGCGACGTCAAACGGTTCGTTGTCTTTCAGTTTTACTGCGGGCATTAGCCATACCTTTTCAGAGAGCTTCGACTTGAACAGAGCATAAACAATCCGGTTCCGGTTAGCGCTGGTCCGATTGGCTGGCTGCCAAAAGTCGGGTCAGGCTCCGAGAGGGGCGGCATTGTAAACCCGCTTTTATGCATTTGCCAACCCGGCTTGCTGGTCGCGGAGTGAAGCAGTCGATATTATGCGCTCCCTCCAAGCCCTCGGATTAAGAGCCGTCTGCGGTATGCGTGTTCTCGGCATCGAAACTTCCTGCGACGAAACCGGCGTAGCTGTGTACGACAGCGAGCGCGGCCTGCTTGCGGACGTGATCTACAGCCAGATCGAACTGCACCAGCAATACGGCGGCGTGGTGCCGGAACTGGCGTCGCGCGACCATATCCGCAAAAGCCTGCCGCTGATTCGGCAGGTGCTGGACGAAGCCCACACGGCGCCCGAGGCGATCGATGGCGTGGCGTTCACCGCCGGTCCCGGCCTGATCGGCGCGCTGATGGTCGGCGCCTGTATTGGCCGCAGCGTGGCCTATGCGTGGGGCGTGCCGGCGGTCGGCGTGCATCACATGGAGGCACATTTATTGGCGCCGATGCTGGAAAAAAATCCTCCGCAGCTCCCTTTTGTGGCCCTGTTGGTGTCCGGCGGTCACACCCAGTTGGTGCGCGTCGATGGCATTGGTGTCTATACCTTGCTGGGCGAATCGCTCGACGATGCCGCCGGGGAGGCCTTCGACAAATGCGCAAAAATGTTGGGCCTGCCCTATCCCGGTGGTCCACATCTGGCTCAGCTCGCCGAGCAGGGACATCAGCGCTTCGCGTTTCCGCGTCCGATGCTGAATCGCCCGGGCCTCGAGTTCAGTTTCTCCGGATTAAAAACCGCGGTGTCGTTAGCGATTCGCGATCACACTAAAGAAGGTGTGCTGGCCACGGATACGCGTGCCGATATCGCGGCTTCTTTTCAGCGTGCCGTCGTCGACACGTTAGCCGCAAAATCGGTGCGAGCACTGCGCGCAACCGGTTTGAAAACCTTGGTGATGGCCGGTGGCGTCAGCGCCAATCGAGAATTGCGCGCGACGTTGGAACGCGAATTAAAAGCTATCGGTGCCGAAGTGTTTTATGCGCGCCCGCGTTTTTGTACGGATAACGGCGCCATGATTGCCTATGCCGGTTGTCAGCGTCTGGTGGCTGGTGCGCAGGAAGGCTTGCCGCTGAAAGTACGCGCGCGCTGGCCGTTGGCCGATTTGCCGGCTGTTGGGGTGACTTAGCATGGATATCGTATTTATTCGGCAATTGCAGATCGAAACCGTCATCGGCATTTACGATTGGGAGCAGACGATTCATCAGCGTATCGTCATCGATCTGGAAATGGCGACCGATATTCGCCGCGCTGCTGCGAGTGAAGACATAACCGACGCGCTTAATTATCACGCGATTGCGGTGCGCCTGACTGAATTTGTCAGCGGGCAAAAATTTTTATTGATCGAAACCATTGCCGAACAATGTGCGGAATTGGTGATGCGCGAATTCGCGGTGCCCTGGCTGCGAATGACGGTAATCAAACCGACGGCGGTGTCCAGCGCGAGTGCAGTGGGTGTCGTGATTGAGCGAGGCGCTAAATCGTGACGCGCGTTGTTATCGGTATCGGCAGCAATATTGAGCCGGAACGTCATATCGTTGCGGCGCTGGATGCGCTGTCGTCGGTATATGGTGAGTTGTTGGTATCGCCAGTTTATGAGAGCGAGGCGATCGGTTTTGCTGGGCCGGCATTTTTAAATCTGGTGGTCGCCCTCGATACCGAGCAGCCGCTGCGCGATTTGTCGCAGCAATTGCTGACGATCGAACGCGGCAATAATTATCTCGGTGGCGCAGAAAAATTCAGCTCGCGCACGCTCGATCTCGATCTGCTGTTGTATGGCGATTTGGTGGGTGTGTTCGGGTCCGTGAAGCTGCCGCGCGCCGATATCGTCGATTATGCGTATACGCTGTGGCCGCTGGTGGATATCGCTGGCGATGCGCGCCATCCGGTCAGCGGCCTTGCCTATCGCGAATTAAAAAAACAATTCCTGCCGCAGCAAAAACTGCGGCGGATACCGTTTGTCTGGAATGGAAAAGAATTATCGGGTGCGCGTCAGACTGCGTGTTGAGCGCATCTCACGTGTTGAGGCTGAGCCCGCCGTCCACTGCAATAATCTGCCCGTTGATATAGGGCGCATCCTCGATCAAAAACAATGCCGTACGCACGATGTCGCTGGGGTCGCCGATCTCGCCGAGCGGAATGCGTTGGAGCATGTTTGACTTGTCTTCACTCGACATCAGTTGCTCCGGCCACAATATGGCGCCGGGTGCGATGCCATTGACGCGAACCTTTCCGCGCAAATCGAAGGCAAGGCTTTTCGTCATGTGTGCGAGTCCGGCTTTGGCCATGCCGTAAATCGGCATATCGCGCGCCGGGCGCTCCGCGAAAATATCGATCATGTTAACCACGCAGCCGCATTGTGCTGTTAGCGCTGGCAACAATTCCTGCGTCAGAAAAAAAGGCCCCATCAGGTTGCTGCCGATCAGCGTTTGCCAGTCGGATAATTTTGCTTCGCCCCAGGGAGTCGGATAATAACTCGACGCGTTGTTGATCAGTACGTCGATGCGGCCCCACTGTTTTAAACAGTCTGCGGCGAGTTGGACGAGTGCGGTTGCGTCTGCAAGATCGGCAGCAATCGCCACTGCGGTCAGGGGACGGTTTTTATTTAAATCATCGACGATGGCCTGCGCCTGCTGCGCGGAATTGCGATAGTGCACGATGACGCGATAACCGCGCGCGTGCAGCCCGCGCGCGAGCTGTTCGCCGACACGCTGCGCTGCACCAGTTATTAGGGAAACTTTTTGCCAGGGTTCGTGGTGTGTGCGTTCGTGCATCGATTTAAAACCATGCCTGTTCTATCGCGAGGAAACGTCCGTGCTGAATGGCTTCACCGAGGGCTTTGCCGCTAATGCCTTGTGCCAGATAATTTTGTGCGGTGAC
>JBEVMI010000249.1:0-3564 GCA_040508685.1 Spongiibacteraceae bacterium | reverse complement strand
ATGCTGGCGGTCATTGCGATCACCTCGCCCAACGGCCGCTTCGACAATATTTGTCTCAGCAACTTTGCGTCCCTGAACGTGGTCGACACTCTCGCCCGCGTCCCCGGCGTCGGCAGCGTGACCATCTTCGGCGCGCGCGATTACGGCATGCGTATCTGGCTCGATCCCGGCCGCATGGAGCGGCTCGGCGTCACTGCCGGCGATATCAGCAATGCGCTGAAAGAGCAGAACGTGCAGGCGCCGGCGGGTCAGATCGGGTTACCGCCGGCACCCGCCCACGTCGAAATGCAGTACCCCGTGCAGGTCCAGGGTCGCCTCAGCGAGCCCTCCGAATACGAAAACATCGTTATCCGCGCCAAGCCGGATGGCTCGCTGATTTACCTGCGCGACGTCGGCCGCGCCGAACTCGCCGCCAGCGACTATTCATCGAGCGCGCAGCTCAGCGGCAAGCCGGCGGCGATGCTCGGCATCTACCAACTGCCGAGCGCCAACGCCCTCGACGTCGTCAAATCCGTGCGCAGCCGCCTCGACGAGCTGTCGCGCACCTTTCCCGCGGGTGTCAAATACGAAGTGGCGCTCGACACCACCAAATTCGTCCAGGAATCGCTCGACGAAGTCATCAAGACTTTCTTCGAGGCGCTGGTGCTGGTGATGATCGTCGTGTTCCTGTTCCTCCAGAACTGGCGCGCGACACTGATCCCGATGCTGGCGGTACCGGTATCGCTGATCGGCACGTTTGCCGCGTTCACGCTGCTCGGTTTTTCGATCAATACGCTGACACTGTTCGCGATGGTGCTGGCGATCGGCAGCGTCGTCGACGACGCCATCGTCGTGGTGGAGGCGGTGCAGGAGCATCTCGAACGCAGCAACTCGTTTCATGAGGTGACACCGCTGGAAGCGACCTACGCCGCGATGGAAGAAGTGTCCGGCCCCGTGATCGCCATTGCGCTGGTGCTGACGTCGGTGTTCGTGCCGGTCGCCTTTCTCGGCGGCATCACCGGTCAGCTCTATAAACAGTTCGCGCTGACGCTGTCGATTTCGGTGCTGCTCTCCGCGTTTTGCGCGCTGACGCTGACTCCGGCGCTGTGCGCCCTGCTGCTGCGCCGCGAAGCGCGGCGCCAACAGGGATTTTTCGGCGCCTTCAACCGCGGCTTCGAACGTTTCCAGCAGCGTTATTCGATCGCCGTAGCGCGACTGATCAAACGTGCGGCATTGGTGCTGGCCACGCTCGCCGTGCTGTCGTTTGCGATCTTCGGCCTGCTGCGGGTACTGCCGTCGGGCTTCGTGCCGAACGAGGATCTCGGCTACACGATGGGCATGGTGCAACTGCCGGACGGCGCCGCCCTGCAACGCACGCAGAAAGTGGTCGCCACCGCGTCGAGTCAGGCGCGCGAAGTGCCGGGCGTCGACAACATCGTCGAGATCGTCGGCTTCAACGCCGCCGCTGGCGTCAACGCCAGCAATTTCGCCACCATGTTCACGATCCTCAAACCCTGGGATGAACGCACCGAATCCACCGAACACGTCGACGGCGTCCTCCAGCAGTTCGACGGCATTTTCGGCAAGATCAAGGAAGGCGTGGTGATGACGTTCAACCCGCCGCCGATTCCCGGACTCGGTTCCAGCGGCGGTTTCGATTTCATGCTGCAGGATCGCCGCGGCGGCGAAGTCGCCGACCTCACCCTGCTGGCCGAGCAGCTGATCGCCGAGGCCCACAAGGAACCCGCCATCGGTCAGATATTCACCAGCTTCCGCGCCGTGACGCCGCAGATCCAGGTCGAAGTCGACCGCGAGAAAGTGAAAACGCTGGGGGTGTCGTTGTCCGAAGTGTTCTCGGCGCTGCAGACCTTCCTCGGCGGCTCGTACATCAACGACTTCAACCTCTACGGCCGCACCTACAAGGTGATGATGCAGGCCGACGCCGCCTACCGCGCGACCCCGGACGATATCAACGAATTCTACGTCCGCACCGGCAGCGGCCAGATGGTGCCGCTGCGCACCGTAGTGACGATGCGCGACATCGTCGGCCCCACCTACACCCAGCGCTACAACCTGTTTCGCGCGATCACCATCAACGGCCGCGCGGCGCCGGGTTATAGCTCGGGCGAGGCGATGGCGGCGATGGAGCGCATTGCCGAACGGATCATGCCGACCGGCTACGGCTTTGAATGGACCGGCGTCGCGTTGCAGGAAAAACAATCCGGCGGCGAATCCGGACGCATCTTCGCGCTCGCGCTGCTGTTCGTCTTCCTGTTCCTGGCGGCGTTGTACGAGAGCTGGTCGGTGCCGTTCGCGGTCTTGCTGATCGTGCCGGTGGCCGTGTTCGGTGCCTACAGCGGGCAGTGGCTGCGCGGCCTCGACAACAATGTCTACGCGCAGATCGGTCTGATCATGCTGATGGGCCTCGCCGCCAAGAACGCGATCCTGATCGTCGAATTCGCCAAACTCGGACGCGAGCGCGGGCAGTCGATCGTCGCCGCCGCAAAAGAAGCCGCCCTGCTGCGGCTGCGCCCGATCCTGATGACCTCGTTCGCCTTCATCCTCGGCGTGATGCCACTGGTGATCGCCAGCGGTGCCGGCTCTGCCGCCCGTATCGCCCTGGGTACCTCAGTCGTCTCCGGCATGCTGGTGGCCACTGCGCTCGGCATTCTGATGATCCCGGTGTTCTATGTCGTCGTGCAGCGCCTCAGCGAACGCAAACATCCGTTCAGGCAGGACGCGAAAACGTCATCGACTGACGAAGCCAACGGGGATGAACTGCCATGAGCCGCCCCGCTTTTCGCCTGCCTCGTGCAGCCGGTCTGTCGATGGGGTTCGCGCTGCTCGCCCTGCATGGCTGCGCCCTCGGCCCGGACTATGAACGGCCGCAAACCCCGCTGCCGGAAAACTATCGCAACACCGCGCTGCAGACCGAGGTATCGCTTGCCGACCAGCCCTGGCGCGACCTGTTCACCGATCCGCAGTTGCAGCAGTTGATCGACCGTGCGCTACAGCAGAATCGCGACCTCGCCATCGCCGCACAGCGGGTAATCGCCGCGCGCGCCAATGCCGGCGCCAGCGGCCTGGCGCGGCTGCCACAGCTCGACGCCGGCGGCAGCGCCGTGCGCAACCGTTTATCCACGCGCGGGAGCAATGCCACAGCGGCGGCAATCGAGCCGCACATCAACCTTTATGAGGCCGGCATCGATGCCAGTTTCGAGCTCGATCTATGGGGTCGGCTATCGCGGCTTTCGGAGGCGGCCCAGGCGCGCTGGCAGGCCTCGGTCTACGATCGGCAAACCGTGCAAATCACCCTTATCTCCGATGTTGCCCGCGCCTATTTCGCACTGCAGAATCTCGACCGTCAGCGCTCGATCACCCGCGACACCATCGCCACCCGCGAGCGCAGCGCGGGCTTGATTCGTACCCGCCACGACGCCGGCGCGGTTTCGGGACTCGACGTCGGCCAGGCCGAAGCCGAACTCGCAGCGGCGCGCGCGGCGGTGCCGAATATCCAGCGGCAGATCGAGGCCGCCGAAAGCGCGCTGCGCATATTGCTCGGCGCGGAGACCGACGAACTTGTTC